>JAFUPS010000149.1 GCA_017481085.1 Clostridia bacterium
CAAACTAAGGGATTTCGCGCGTCGACCCTCTCGGAAAAACGCGCGATTCAAGCATATTTTGAACGCTTAACCCCAATAAAAAAGGGCTTTAACGACGAATCGTTAAAACCCTCGAAAACTATCGGTAGTACCCCCTAGGGGAATCGAACCCCTGTTTGCGGACTGAGAATCCGACGTCCTAGGCCACTAGACGAAGGGGGCGCAAACAGTTAAACGGCGAGTCGACGAACGACTCAACGTTTGTTACTTCTGTATTATCGCTGAAAAATCCAAAATGTCAAGCGTTTTTTTATTTTTATTTTTTGCGTGAAAAACGGCGTCCGCGCCGTCGCTAAAAACTGACGAGAACAGCCTCCCCGGGCGACCGAGGAGGCTGTTTTTAATGAGGTGAAAAGATGTTTCCGGGAGCAGGAACACTCATCAACGTCGTGCTGGTTATTGCCGGCGGCTTGTTGGGATTGTGTATTAAAAAAGGACTGAAAGCCAGCCTGCAGGAAGCGCTGTTGAATGCGCTGGGCATTGCATCGATGTTTATCGGTATCAGCGGTGCCATGACCGGGTTGCTGACCGTTGAGGACGGCAAGCTGGATACCTCCGGCACTATGCTGATGATCCTGTCGATGGTGATCGGTACGTTTATCGGCGAACTATTGCGTATTGACGAGCGCATGAATTCGCTGGCATCGTTGGTACAGAAAAAGGTCAAAATCAAGGAAAGCGGTAGTCAGTTTGTGGAAGGCATCGTCAACATGACACTTATCATGTGTGTTGGCGCGATGTCCATTATGGGTGCATTGCAGGACGGCTTAAACAACGATCCTTCGCTGCTCATCGCCAAAGGATGCTTAGACTTCATCACAGCGATGATCTTTGCCTCCACGCTCGGTGCGGGCGTGCTGTTTGCCGTGGTACCGATGGCGTTGTACCAGGGGCTTATCACTCTACTGGCAAGAGTTATCGAGCCGGTGCTGACCGAACAGATGACGCAAAATCTGACCTTTATCGGGTCGGTACTTATCTTTGTAGTCGGCTTCAACCTGCTGTTCTCCGAGCGCAAGATGCGTGTAGCGAATATGCTACCGGCACTGCTGGTGCCCATTGCGTGGGAGCTGCTGCAATGGCTGTGGAGCCTTCTTCCCTTTGCGGCGTAAATACATAAGAAAAAGAGAGGTCAAGCGACCTCTCTTTTTTGTTTACAAAAACAGGTTGGTAATGAACATAGCTGCGCAGGCAACCACCGCCACCACAGTGAGGTTTTCGACAAAGAACGACACGATGAGGGCGGCAATCAGCGCCATCATACCACCGAGGCTGAAGCTACCGTCGGCCGCGTAGAAAATGGCCGGGACGGTCATAGCGGTGAGGCAGGCGTACGGTACGTATTGCAAAAACGACCGGATAAAGCGGCTTTTGATCTTTTTGCGAAACACCGTCAGCGGAATGCAACGGATGAGATAGGTAACGATCGCCATTACGGCAATATACAGTAAAATTTCGCTCCAGCTCACGCGTCATCCTCCTCTCTGTCGTCGGACTTAAAGAAGGCGGCGCCGATGCCGGCGGCCAACACGGTACATAGGATGATGGCAAAACCGCCGGACATTTCCGGCAGGCCGACTGCGCCGGGGATATACTTGAGCGCACAGGAAAACAGCAACGCCAGCAACACCACGATCATCACCGGACGGCTACGGCGTGCAACCGGCACGACAATGGCGATAAACATACCGTAAAGTGCCACGCCGAGCGCTACCTGCAACGACGTCGGGAGCAAACCGCAAGCCAACGCACCGGCGGCGGTACCGCCCGTCCAACCCAGAATGGGCAACAGCTGTAAGCCGAGCATATACGGGAAGGCAACCTCCCCCGTATGCGCCATGGCTACGGCGAAGATCTCGTCGGTATTGGCGAAGGCGATGACAAAGCGTTGCCAGCCCTTGACCGAAGGCGACAGCTTTTGCGTGAGCGACAAGCTCATCAGCGCATAGCGCAGGTTGATGATAAATTGGGTGAGGATCATCTCCAGTACGGTGGCCAGCATCACGCCCGAGGCGGCGGCGATGATCTCCAACCCGGCAAACTGACCGGCGCTGGTGACGTTTGTGAGGCTCATCAGCACGGAAAGCCATGCCGGGACACCGTCTTGAAACGCGACGACACCAAAGCCAAAGCTGACCGCAAAGTAGCCGACGGCGATAGGGATACCGTCACGCAGACCGCATTTAAACTCTTTCATGAACATCCTTCTTTTCTGGTTTTTGCACCCTCTTATCATAGTCCCTTTTCTCCTAAAAGTAAAGGGGTTTTACAGGAAAAGCGTTTAAAAAGACGGATGCTTCGCTGACGGAGCGACGAGGGCGTCGCTCCCTACGCAGAATGACAATTCCCACCCCATCCGTCGCCTGCGGCGACAGCTTCTCCTAGAAAGAGAAGGCTTGGACGGATGCTTCGCTGACGGAGCGACGAAGGCGTCGCTCCCTACGCAGAATGACGAACAAAATCTTTCGGGAGGGCACAGAGAGCCTCCCCTACAACGATAGGCGACAGCAGAGGTGATTTCGGGGTTGATTTTGTATTTTCTTTATGATATACTGGTGAAAGATTATTTTCAAAGATTATTTTCTCCGGAAGAAGGAATTCCTTATGCTGACCATTCCCCAAGACTATCGCTCGCTATTGGACGTGCGGCAAACGCAGATCGCCATCAAAAAGGTGAAGGACTTTTTTGAGCGCGACCTGGCCATTCAACTAAATCTGACGCGTGTATCTGCACCGTTGTTTGTAGACCGCGACTCCGGCTTAAACGATACGCTTAACGGCGTGGAGCGTCCGGTGGCGTTTGACATCAAGGGCTTCGGCGGCACCTATGAAGTGGTACAGTCGCTGGCGAAGTGGAAACGCGATGCGCTGGGACGGTACGATTTCAAGCCGGGCGAAGGCTTATATACCGATATGAGCGCCATCCGCCGGGACGAGGATACCGACAATATCCACTCGGTATACGTGGACCAGTGGGACTGGGAGAAGATCATCCTCAAGGAAGAACGCACCGAGAAAAAGCTGCGCGAAACGGTGAAGTGTGTCTATGCGGCGCTCAAGCACACCGAAAACTACATTGCGGATGAATATGCGTTTATTGACAAATTCCTGCCCGAGAAGATCACCTTTATCACCGCACAGGAGCTGGAAGACCGCTACCCCGACCTCACCCCCAAGCAACGCGAATATGAGGCCGCCAAGGAATACGGCGCGTATTTCCTCATGCAGATCGGCGGCACGCTGAAAAGCGGCGGCATTCACGACGGTCGTGCACCGGACTATGACGATTGGACCTTAAACGGCGATCTGATGGTATATTACCCGGTGCTGGATATTGCGCTGGAGCTCTCCTCTATGGGCATCCGCGTGGATGAGGAGCGGTTGCTGTATCAGCTGCAGGTGCGCGGCGTGGAAGAACGCAAGGAGCTGGATTTCCAAAAGCGGTTGCTGGAGGGCAAGCTCCCCTACACCATGGGCGGCGGCATTGGGCAGTCACGCATGTGCATGTTCTTCCTGCACAAGGCGCATATCGGCGAGGTGCAGTCGTCGGTGTGGACCGATGAAGATCGCCGCGTTTGCGCCGAAAACGGCATTTTCCTGCTGTAATCGTACTGTTTCAAACAAGGGCTGTTCTCTAGGAGCAGCCCTTGTACTTGATTTTTGAACAAAACGTGGTATAATGTTAAGGTAAAAGAGAGAAAGGAGGAATGCGCGTGAACGGTCCGATCGGTTACGTCCACAAGCGGCGGCAACGCAAGTTGGCGATGTGGACGGAAGGCGCCCGGCAGTATCTGAAGCTACGGATGAGCCAACCTACGCGGAACGGTAAGCCACCGTATCTGTTTGTGGAACCGGCGATCATTGATGAGTTTATGGACAAGCTACGCCATTCCTCCGGCTTTGGAAACAGCGCCCGGCTGGCAATACACCAGAGCTTCACCGGGGAACTGATGGAGCTGATGCGCCGTAAAAACCGCACGGCAGCTATCGTGCGGCGTGCGGCACGCATTCCGCAGGCGGTGCTGGCGGAGATCCTCTCTAACCAAAGCTATCAGCCCAGCCGTGAGCTTGCGCTACTGCTGGTGTTTGCACTACGGCTTCGACTTCACGAAGCGGACAAACTACTGGCACGCGCCGGCTATGCACTTACGCACGAATCGGCTCAAGACGTGGTACTGGAATATTTTCTGCGACTGCACGTGTACCATATCGGTCACATTAACGAGGTTTTGTGGCGGCTGGAGCTACCACCCCTGATCTATACGCCTGCAACGGTTGCGGCCGATGCGGCAGAATGCTAAGCAGATATAAAACGGAGGAATATACTTTATGGCTAAGATTGCAATCGTCACCGGCGCGAGCTCGGGTATTGGGCGCGAATTTGCTCATCAGCTCGCAGAACGACCGGAGGTCGAAGAAGTTTGGGCGCTGGCACGGGGCGAGGAAAAACTACAGCTTCTGGCCGCCGAGATCACCGCTAAGCCGGTGCGCACCTTTACGGTGGACGTTTCCGATCCGGCACAGGTTGCGACCTTCTTTGAAACAGTCGAAGCGGAAAAGCCGGAGATCACCTGGTTTGCCAACAACGCCGGTTGGGGCAAATTCTGCCGCTGTGACGAGCTGACGCCCGAGGAATCGCTTTCGATGATCGCCACCAACTGCAGTGGCGTGGTTAACATGGCCATTCGCGCACTCCCCTATATGCCCGCCGGCGCACACATGATCAACACCGGCTCGGCCTCTGCATTTCAGCCACTGCCGTACGTGGGGCTGTACGGTGCCACCAAGGCTTTTGTGCGCAGCTACTCCCGTGCAATGAACAAGGAAGTGAAGCGCCAGGGCGTGACCGTGACCTGCATGTGCCCGTATTGGGTGGGCACCAACTTCTTCGATAACGTGCATGAGCATCCCGGCAACGCCGTCGTGACCAAATACGAGGTGATGTACAAGCCGGAGGATGTGGTGCGCTACGCTATCCGTGATGCACGCCGCGGCAAGGATATGTCGGTATACGGCATGGTCAACAAGTTCCAGCACGTCGCCGCTAAGCTGCTGCCGCAACGGCTGGTGATGTGGGTATTCCTCAAAAAGCAAGGCTTGAAATAACGTAAACAAAAAGGCTTGACCAATGGTCAAGCCTTTTTGTTTAGTCGCGATAGAATCGGTTATTACTTGCTCATCAGCAGGACCATGACCGCCTTCTGTGCGTGCAGACGGTTTTCGGCCTCATCAAAAATCTCGTTGGCATGGGCTTCCAGAACATCGGCGGTGATCTCCTCGCCGCGGTGCGCCGGCAGGCAATGCATGACCATGGCTTTATCCGCAGCGACCTTCATCACATCGGCGTTGATCTGATAGCCGGCGAAGATCTTCTGGCGCTCCAGCGCCTCCTGCTCCTGCCCCATGGATGCCCACACGTCGGTATACAGCGCATCGGCATCGGCAGCGGCTTCCTTCACGTCGGAAGTACAGGTGAAATCGCCGTTTTCCGCGGCCCATTTCATAATGTCCGCATCCGGCTGATAACCGTCCGGGCAGGCAACCGACACCTTCATGCCGGTCTTGATGCCGCCGACGATGAGCGAGTTGGCCATGTTGTTGCCGTCGCCGATAAAGCACAGCTTACGGCCGGCCAGATCGCCCTTGTATTCGCGGATGGTCTGCAGGTCGGCCAGCACCTGACACGGATGGCAATAATCGGTCAGACCGTTGATGATCGGAATGCAGCCGTATTTCGCCAGGTCCTCTACCTCCTGCTGAGCGAAGGTGCGGATCATGATGCCGTCCAGATAGCGGGACAGCACGCGAGCGGTATCCTCTACCGGCTCGCCGCGGCCGATCTGCAGGTCGCGGTTACTGAGGAACAGCGCCTGACCGCCGAGCTGGTACATACCTGTCTCAAACGACACGCGCGTGCGGGTGGAGGATTTCTGGAAGATCATACCGAGCGTCTGCCCTGCCAGATGATGATGGCGGATGCCATGCTTGTTTTCGTATTTCAGCTTATCGGCCAGCTCCAGCGTTTCCATAATGTCAGCGGTGGACCAATCGCCCAGCTTTAACAAATGCTTCTGCGTCATTTTGCAAGAACTCCTTTCAAAATCGCGATGCCTTGTTTCCATTCATCCCAACCGATGTTGAGTGGCGGAAGCAAGCGAACTTTATTTTTGGCGGTGAGCACCAACAGGCCCTGCTCGCGGCACTCACGAACGATATCTGCCGCCATTTTCTCTGCCGGTAGAATGCCGAGCATCAGCCCCAAGCCGGACATATCCGCCACGCCGGCAGCATCGGCCAGTTGCTCACGGATATATGCGGCTTTCGCCTCCATATCCTCAAACAGGTTATCGGTCAGGCGATCAACAATGCTGATAGCCGCCGCTGCACATACCGGGTTGCCACCGAAGGTGGAGCCGTGCGTGCCGGCAGACAGCGTACCCTCCGCCTTTTCACCGATGACCACCGCACCAAGCGGCAGACCGCCGGCCAAGCCTTTGGCGGTGGTCACAACGTCCGGCATCACACCGTAGCGCTGAAATGCATACAGCGCACCGCAACGGCCGTTACCGGTTTGTACCTCGTCGATCATCAGCAGCTTATCGTGCCGGCGGCAATAATCCGCCACCGCTTGCACGTAGGCAGGCTGAAGCACGTTGACGCCGCCCTCGCCCTGCACCAGTTCCATGAGAATTGCGCAGGTGTTATCCGCCGACAGCTTGGCAAGCGTATCGTCGAGGTCATTGGCAGTCGCATACGCACAGCCCTCCGGAAACGGGCCGAAATGCTGATGAAAAACATCCTGCCCCGTAGCGCTCAGGGCGGCAACCGTGCGGCCGTGGAAGCTGTTTTTTAGCGTGACGATGACCGGCGCGGCGTTACCGCGGTCGGATGCGTACTTGCGCGCGATCTTGATAGCGCCCTCGTTGGCCTCGGCGCCGGAATTGCAGAAAAACACCTTTTTCATGCCGGTGCGGTCGCACAGCTTTTGCGCCAGCAATGCGCACGGCTCACTGTAAAACAAATTGGAGGTGTGCTGCACCTTGCCCAGTTGTGCAACGATTGCCTGCTGCCACGCATCGTCCGCCACGCCGAAGCTGTTGGTGGCGATGCCGGAGCCGAAATCGATGTACGTTTTGCCGGTAGAATCGGTGAGCAACGCGCCTTTGCCGGACACGATGGTGACCGGAAAGCGGTTATAGGTATGCTCAACGTATTGAGCGTCAATTTCCGGGATATTCATGCTTTTTCCCTCACACAAACATGGTACCGAGACCTTCGCTGGTCAGGGTTTCGATCAGAATGGAGTGCGGCACACGGCCGTCAATGATAAAGACCTTGTTTACGCCGCCATGGATAGCATCCACACAGCATTGCACCTTCGGCAACATACCGCCGGTGATGACGCCCTGCTCGACGAGTGCCGGGACTTCGTCTGCTTTGACCACCGGAATGAGGGTGGATGGGTCATCCTTATCGTACATAAGTCCGCTGATGTCGGTCATAGCGATCATCGCCTCGGCTTTAAGCGCTGCGGCAAGGGCGGCAGCGGCGGTATCGGCATTGATGTTGTACACGTGGCCGTCGTTATCGTAGCCGACGGTGGACACCACCGGAATGTAGCCGTGCTCCAGCATATCCTGAATCGGAGCGGCGTTGACCTCTTCGATCTCGCCCACATAGCCCAGGCGCTCATCCTTGATACGTGCACGGATCATGCCACCGTCCACGCCCGAAAGACCGACCGCCTTGCCGCCGATGCTTTCGATCTGCCCAACCAGCGATTTGTTCACCTTGCCGGACAATACCATCTGCACGATGTCAGCGGTCTCTTCGTCGGTGACGCGCAGACCGTCTACAAACTGCGATTCCTTGCCTACGCGGTGAAGCATCTCGGAGATCTCCGGACCGCCGCCGTGCACCAGCACGACCTTGACGCCGACCAGCGACAGCAATACCACGTCACGCATGACGGCGTTTTTAAGATGCTCGTTGATCATGGCGTTGCCACCATATTTGACGACGATGATCTTGCCATTGTATTGCTGAATGTACGGCAGCGCATGCACCAGCACCCGGGCACGCTGTGCGTTATTGATCTCTACGTGTTTGAATTCTTCCATCGTTATCACTCCCCGTTTAGGTGCGGTAGTCACCGTTGATCTTCACATAATCGTACGTCAGATCGCAACCGAAAGCCGCGGCGGCTTCGTTGCCATCGTTCAGCGCAACGTCGATGATAATTTCATCCTGCAGCAGGATCTGCTTGGCGATCTCCTCCGAAAACGGCACGCCAGCGCCATCCTTACACACCAAAATCTCGCCCTTGGCAGAAGCGAACTTGACGTCGATCTTGGTCACGTCGACGTCGGCACCGCTGTAGCCGATGGCACACAGCACACGGCCCCAGTTGGCATCCGAGCCGAACATTGCCGCTTTCACCAGCGACGAGCAGATCACCGCTTTGGCGGTGGTTTTGGCAGTAGCTTTATCCTTCGCACCGCTGACGCGGCATTCCAGCAGCTTGGTAGCGCCCTCGCCGTCCTTGGCGATACAACGGCACAGGTAGGTAGTCACGGCGGCGAGTGCCTCCGCAAATACCGCGCAGTCTTCGCCTTGCTCGGTGATGGTGGGGTTACCGGCCATACCGTTGGCAAGCACAGCCACCGTATCGTTAGTGGAAGTATCGCCGTCTACACTGACCATGTTAAACGAATTCTGCACGTCCGCTTTCAGCAAACGGTCGAGCAGCTCCGGCGAGATCGCCGCGTCGGTGGTAATAAACACCAGCATGGTCGCGAGGTTTGGATGAATCATACCCGAGCCCTTGGCGATACCGCCCATGCGGCAGGTCTTGCCGCCGACGGTGAATTCCACCGCGATCTCCTTGAGCTTGGTATCGGTGGTCATGATGCCTTCGGCCGCACGTTGGCTACCGTCGGTCGTCAGATCCGCAACCAGAGCGTTCATGCCGTTGGCGATCGGCGTGATATCCAGCGGCTGACCGATCACGCCGGTGGATGCCACCACCACGTCGGCCGCCGGAATGCCGGTCGCTTGCTCGACCAGCGCGCACATCTTCTGCGCAATCTCCACCCCGTCGGCGTTGCAGGTGTTGGCGTTGCCGCTGTTGCAGATCACCGCCTGCGCACGACCGTCTGCGATGTTTTCTTTGGTTACGGCGATAGGCGCACCCTTGACGAGGTTGGCGGTGTACACCGCCGCCGCCGCGCAGGGCGTTTCGCTCACAATGAGTGCGAGATCGCGTTTGCTGTTATTCTTGCGGATGCCGCAATGGATACCGGCTGCCGAAAAGCCGGTTGCCGCGCACACACCGCCGTTTATCGTTTTGATCATGGATCATTCCTCCACACACAAGCCGGTCGTTTCGTCCAGACCGAGCGCGATATTCATACACTGAACAGCGGCACCCGAAGCGCCCTTGCCCAGATTATCAAAGCGGGACGTAACCACCATGCGGTCGTCGTTGCCGTGCACAGCGATCTCCATACCGTCCAAGCCCTCAAAGTTGTTGCTGCCCAACATCGGCTCGGCAAACGCCGGCAGCACCTTGACCAGCTTTTGGCCGGCGTAATGTGCCGCAAACAACGCACGCACATCCTCAACCGATGCACGGCGGGACAACAGCTCGACCGGCAACGGAATGGACACGACCATGCCACAGGGATAATCGCCCAGCACCGGACAAAACACCGGCGGACGGGTAAGCCCCGGGATCTTTTGCATTTCCGGCAGGTGCTTATGCTGCTGACCAAGCGCGTACTGGCGCGGCGAGGACAGCTCGCATCCGCGGTCTTCCCCCTCGTACTCCGCAATCATCTTCTTGCCGCCGCCGGTGTAGCCGGTCACGGAGAAGCAGGAAAGCGGCGCATCCGCCGGCAACAGACCGGCCTTGACCAGCGGATAAGCCAGCGACACAAATCCGCTGGCGTGGCAACCCGGCACCGCAATGCGGCGGCTGGTGGTCAGTGCCTCGCGGTGGGCCGCCGAAAGCTCCGGAAAACCGTATGCCCAATCCGGCAGTGTGCGATGGGCGGTGGACGTGTCGATCACCACAACGTGATCGTTTTCCACCAGCGATACCGATTCGCGTGCCGCCGCATCCGGCAGGCACAAAAAGGCAATATCTGCCGCGTTGATCGCCTCTTTGCGGGCAGCCGGATCTTTGCGCAGCTCCTCCGGCAGGATGATGACCTGCAGATCACTACGCGCCGCCAACCGTTCAAATATACGCAGACCGGTCGTGCCTTCGCGACCGTCGATGAAAACCTTTACCATGTGTGTATACCTTCTTTTGCATATTTATGCAAGAAATTATGTATATTCATACATTTCTGCTTATAAAAGCACCCTTATATTATACTATTAAATATGTAAAAGTCAATGGATTTTGTGATAATTTATGCAATTTCTATTCACAATTTTTTCCTGTGCTTTTCCGCATAAGTTGTGGAAAATGACAAGCGGCGAGGAAATCCTCGCCGCTTGGGGATATTCAGCAAAAAGCGCTATTAATATTCCAACTGATATTTTTTGCACAGGCGGGCGACGATGGCATCCATTTCGGCCATCTTCTCCTCATCCTCCTGCACCAGCTTGAACTGCGTGCGCGCACGCAACAGGTTATGCTCGGAATGCTCGATCTTGAAGTATACGTCGCCATTGAGGTAGTCCGCCAAAAAGCGCATACCGCACTCCAGCGTCATCATCTTGGCAGAAAACGGCATCAAGCGGCGCTCCAGCGTGTTCATGGCCTTGCCGGCGGTTTCCAGATAACCGTCTGCAAACGCCTCGAACAGCTCCAGATTCAGCTCGACCTTCGACAGGTCCGGCTCATCCTCGGCGGCGGTGGAAGCACCAAAACGGATGCTATCGCCAAAATCGTACAGCGCCGAGCCGGGCATAACGGTATCGAGGTCGATGACGCACAGACCTTCGCCGTTGGAATCCATTAGCACATTGTTAAGCTTGGTATCGTTATGCGTGACGCGCAACGGGATCTCGCCGGCAATGATGTGATTCTGGATGCAGTAGGTTTCGGTGCGGTGGGCGCGCACAAAAGCGATCTCCTCCTGCACCGATGCGGCACGACCGGCCAAATCACGCGCAACAGCCGCCTCGAAATCGAGGTAACGGCTACCGGTATCGTGGAAATGCGGAATGGTCTCGTACAGCGTATATGCCGGGAAATCGGCCAACTGCGCCTGGAATTTACCAAACATACGTGCCGCATTGCGGAACGTATCGGGACAATCGACCGAATCGTAAGCAAAGCTATCATCAATAAAGCAGTACATGCGCCAGTAGCTGCCGAAATCATCCTTGACGTAACGGGATCTTTCGGTACGATCCTTGAGCATGTGCAACGTACCGCGCTCCGGGTCCTTCCCCTCCTCGCGAAGCTTCTGACGAATATGCGAGGTGACGCGATGGATATTATCCATCAGCGTTTCCGGGTCACGGAATACGTTGGTGTTGATCTGTTGCAGTATGTATTTCTTTTCGGTTGCGCCGCCGTCCGACGAAACGAGAACGATATAGGAACGGTTGATATGACCGCTACCAAACGGTTTGATCGCCTTCACTTTTCCCTTGATCTTAAAACGGAACACGACCGCTTCGATTTGCTTTTCCAGCAACTGGCTCACAAAATCTCCTCCTAAATCATCAGTAAAAGACAGAACTGCCGCTAACAGCAGTTCTGACTTTTGCTCATATTATGATTGGGCCTTTGCTTTGGCTTCCTGCCATTTGGCGGGGAGTTCTTCCTCCCACCCGGCTTTTAGATTGACGAGGGCACGGGAATCGTCGCTGTAGGCGGCGACGGTAACATCCTCGTGCAGGATGGCCGCCGGCAGACGGAAGGTGCCATAGGCGGTGGGGGCTTTGACGTTGACGGGAATACCACGGGATTTGCATTCGACCGACACGGCGATATTGACCGTTTCGGAATCGGTTGCCGCAATGCACAAATAGGCATTGGCGCAATCGCCGCGGAAAAACTTGCGAGGGATATAGCGGATGCGTTTTTCGGTTTCCAGCTCCGCAAGGCGGTCGTTGATCAGCGGACTGATCACCGTCACCTTTGCGCCAAAGCTGAGCAACAGATCCGCGCAGGCAGCCGCGTAATCGCCGCCGCCAATGATGGTGCAATTATTATCGGTCAGATCGATGAATATCGGGAAGCGTGCGTTCACCGGCAACGCTCCTTTCCTTTAGGATGGGGTATCCTTTTTATCATTATATATGCTTACGCCATAAAAAGCAAGTGTTTTTACTTTTTCGTCTTATTTATGGTATTTTCCGCCACTGCGGATGTTCATGGCACGGTAGATCTGCTCCAGCAGCATGACCCTGGCTAGCTGATGCGGAAAGGTCATGGGAGACATGGAAAGTCGCCAATTCGCACGCGATTTCAGCTCGGGTGCCAAACCGTGCGAGCTACCGATGAGGAACACTACGTGACTGACTCCACCCAACGCAAATTCCTCCAGGCGCTCGGCCAGCTCAGTCGACGAGCAGGGTTTGCCCTCGATGCACAGCGCGACCACTGCCGCACCGGCCGGGATCTTAGCTGCCATTTTTTTGCCCTCGGCACTCAGCGCCACGGCAATTTGCGCATCGGACGGTTTATCCGGCAGACGGTCCTCCTCCAGCTCGGTCACCTGAAATTTGCAAAACGCACCAAGGCGTTTGGTATATTCGGCAACCGCATCACGCCAATAGGCTTCTTTCAGTTTTCCCACACATAGCACGGTTATATTCAGCATGGTCAGACCTCGCTTATCAGTTGGATATATTCGTCCTCGGTCAGTGTACTGAGGACCTCGCGTAGACGAGCGGTCGACAGTGTCACCGGAAGTTCCAACAGCTGCAACAGCCGTTTACGGCGTACAGCACTGTCCGGACGACCGGAAAGTCCGTCCTCATACAACCGGGACGGTGTCAGCCACGCGGCGGTCGGGCGCGGTGTATCGCATCCCACACCGGCGCGGCGTAACGCCGCCTCCAGCGTAGCGGTGTCCATCCCCTCTACCCCAAGCAAACCTTCCTTAGACGGCGCGGATTTACGTTTTTCCTTGCCGGCGACCGGCGGAATATACGCCTGCCGGATATCCACTCCCGGCAACACGCCAATGAGATAGTTACGGATAACCGCCCCGGCACCGTCGCTATCGGTCAGGATGACCACGCCACGGTCCTTAGTCAGGCGGCGCAACAAATTCAGACGGTCTTTGTCCTTAAAAATACGGAAACCGTCAGTCGTGAAAATAAGCGCATCGGTGACCGACGACAGACGGATGCGGTCGTACTTTCCCTCGACCACCAGCACTTCGTTTACGTGCAGCATAACGTCACGCCTTTCGCAGCTCGCGCATCAGCTCAATGGCCAGCGTTTCCAGCAAACTCCACGGATCAATGGAGGTGGATTTGAGCTGGTTATCCGTCTCCACCAGCAGATCCAGGCAACGGCGCAAAGAAGCGGTGGACAGCGAACGCACCACACCGGCAGCCTGTTCGATGACGAAGGCTTTGTTGGGAGCGTATTTAAACTCTTTGATTACTGTCTGTGGCGACATAGCATTATCCAACGCCACGCGCACACGGTAATAATCCACAAACGCACCCGACAGCGTACCCAGCACCTTAATGGGGATCTCCCGATGAAAGGCCAGTGCACGAAGAATGCTATACACGCGGTCTGCACGGCCGGTGACGATCGCTTTAGACAGATCGAATACGCGCGCCTCCAGGGATTCGGCGGTCAGCGCACGCACCAGATCGGCAGTTACAACGCTGTCGGTAGCGGCGGCGCATAGCTTTTCGGTTTCGTTGAACAGGCGTGCCATATCGTTGCCAACACGGTCGATCAGCAACCGCGCAACCGATACGTCCATCGTCACACCGTAGCGTGTGGCAAGCCGCGAAAGGTCGCGCGCGTTATCGCTTTCGCTACGCCGGGAGATCTCCACCGCCAGACCGACCTTGGCAACGGCGTCCTTGAACGCCGTCCATTTCGGCGAGGTGGTCTTGCCCCACTCGCGATCCTCTTTCGACAGAAAATCCGCCAGCTTGCCGGTCAAGCGGAAGATGAGCACACAGCTTTCCGGCGGATCTTGCAAAAATGGTAGAAAATCCTTTTTGAAAGCTTCCGCGTCGCGGTAGGCTTTTTCGACGTTCCAGTTGCGCACGACCACACAGCGGCGCTCTGCCCACATTGGCAACGTTTCTGCCTCGCCGATGATCTCGTTTGGCTCGCAAAACTGACCGTCGATACGAGTGAGGTTGAATTCGCTCATCTCATCGTCGCCCAGCGCTTTGCGAATAAGCTGTTCGGTGTAGCGTTTGGTCTGCCACGTTTCCTCACCGTACAGGAAATACACGGGGAAAAGCGGCTCGTTCTTCAAATGTTCTTTCAGACGGTCCTCCCCTGCGCGGGGATCGGTCGTTTTTCTGGCGGCCATTGCTTTTCCTCCTTGCTTCAGTTTAATGAAAGATCGCCGTTGCCGCGTGTGAGCAACACAGTTTCGCCGCCCTCGGCCGGAACGGCTATGGGATACAATCCCCACGGCAACGTAGCGGTAGTATCCGCGCGGCCGGCATTATCGCACAGCCAAACGGCCTGCAACGCGGTCAGCTCGCCCGCCCGGGCAGGTGCTTGTTGGTTATAGATAACGGCGCTGGCAGTCTGCCATTCCTCCGGCAAAATACCGGCATCGCCATGAGGCGGACAAATGAGAACGGCGGTATTGCGTAGGTTGATGCGGATAAATCCGCTATCGGTCACCAGCGAGCAATCCTCCCAAAAGGTCAGGCTACTGCCATCCGACAAAGACGGAAAACCGCCGGTTGCCGCAGTAACAGTAGTAATCGGATAGCGAGCGCTGAAGCGCTCGTATTGGTCGGCGTCCCATTCCTCCGATGCGTATACAAAATCCAGCGTTATCACGCCGGCGTCGTCCATCAAGTATTCGGCGGTCTTCCACGATTGGCGGTTGCCGTTTACAATAAGACCGGCGCTGCCGTTTTGCTGTACCAGCACGGCATAGCCATCCATCCGGTGGGATGCTGTGACCGTGAAGGTGTTGTAGGTCAGCGCCGTGTTCAGCGTTACGCCGATGACCAGCGCCACGGCAGAGCACAGCGCTGCTATACGCAGACCGCGCCCTTTGAGCAACTTGTAACCAAGCAATAACAGCAACAATGCGCCAATCAGCCAGCATACCAAATACGGGCGGCGCATAGAAACCACCGCACCCCACCAATTGCCAAATAACTCGGCCACACCAATGAGATAGGCGCACAGCAGCTTGGTCGCCCAGCCAAACAGAAAGGCGAGCAGACGGCCGACAAACGGAAACCATCCAAAAAGGATGATCGCCCACGAGGTGATCAGCACCGCCTGTGCCGGGAACAGGCTCAACAGATTGGTAAGCGGTGAGACCAGCGAGATCTCCCCAAAATAGACGGCGGAAAGCGGCAGGGTAACGACCATTGCCGCCAGCGTAACGACTGCCGATTGCACCAAAGGTATGAGCAACCGTTTACGCCACCATACCGTTTCCTTATACGGATGGAGATGCAACCGCCCCAGCAACCATGTGCTGATTGGTGGATACAGTCGCAAAATACCGAGAGTAGCACCAAACGACAGTTGCAGACCGATGTCATAAATACAAAACGGATCGGCCAAGGCTAGGACCACAAACGCCAGACCTATGGAATTCAGGCTATCCGCCTGACGCCGGAACAAATGGCTGACCAGCACGATGGCCATCATCACGCCGGCACGAATAACCGAGGGTGTCAATCCCATCAGGCACATAAACACCAACAGAACCGGCAGCGTGATCAGCGCGGCTGTGCGCGCATACAGTCGTTTCCGTAGCAAATAAAACAGTCCCAGCGTAACCATGGATACGTGCAGGCCGGAAACGACCAGCAGATGCGAAATACCGCTGCGGCGAAACGCGACCGATACCGGCTCGCTGATCAAATCCACGTCGCCCAGCGCAATACCGGCAGAGATACCGTAGGATTCACCGCCAACGATGGCCAGCATTTGCTTGGCATAGCTGCGCACTGCGTGTACGGCACGGTCAAACCACGAAAGCTCACCGGCTTCAAACGAACGGCTGACCGAGCCAAACTCTGCCGGCCAGCTATACAGATAGATGCCATCGGCCTGCGCCGAGCCTGCCAGTAAACGATCGCCGGTCTGTTGCTCAACAGATATGAGCGAAAACTCACCGGTCACGCCATCCCCTACCTGCCAATCGCGCAGTTTATCCGTCTGCCAATACAACAGCTTGGTGCCGACCGGAAGATCACCCGCGGTCACACGCAGGGTATAGCGATCGGCACCGTCATCATCAGAGGGCTTTGCATCCTCCACCAAAGCGATGAGCGTTGCGGTCTCGCCGCTATGCGCCAGCACCGGCTGCAGCGCGAACACCGACTTGCTTATAAACAGACAAGCGGC
>JAFUPS010000014.1 GCA_017481085.1 Clostridia bacterium
CGGCTCGCCAAAGCGGTCGACCAGCTCGTCGAACACGTCCAGCGATTCCTCCTCGCTGCGGATATCCGCAATGCGGTGGTAGATCTCCAACCGGTTGGCGGTGGAGGAAATATACGTCTCCGGAATATGCGCCGATACCGGCAGATCGATCAGACAATCCACGTCCTCGTCGATGACCGGACGCTCGCCCTTCTGCTCGGCTACCGCATCCGATAGCAGACGCAGGTACAGGTCGTAACCGACCGCCTCCATGTGTCCGTGTTGCTGTGCGCCCAACAGATTACCGGCACCGCGGATCTCCATATCCCGCATCGCAATGCGGAAACCGGCGCCAAACTCGGTAAACTCGTGCATCGCTTCCAGGCGCTTTTGCGCAATTTCGCTAACGACCTTCCCCCGCCGGAACGTGAGGTACGCATACGCCCGCCGGCTGGACCGTCCTACGCGTCCGCGGAGCTGGTGAAGCTGTGAAAGACCGTAGTGGTCGGCATCCTCGATGATGAGCGTGTTGACGTTGGACACGTCGATGCCCGTTTCGATAATGGTGGTGCAGATAAGAACGTCGATCTCCTGCTCCAGCACCTTGCGCCAGATATCCGAAAGCTGTGTCTCGGTCATTTTGCCGTGCGCCACCGCAATGCGCGCCTCGGGAATGCGGATATGCCATGCCGCCGCCACCGATTCGATGTTGTCCACACGGTTGTGCAGATAATACACCTGCCCACCGCGGCGAAGCTCACGCCGGATAGCTTCCTCCAGCACCGCGTTATCGTGCTCCAGCACGTAGGTCTGCACGGGATGGCGGTCCTGCGGCGCTTCTTCGATGACCGACATATCGCGGATGCCGCTCATCGCCATGTTGAGCGTGCGCGGAATAGGGGTTGCAGATAGCGTCAGTACGTCCACGTTGGGTGTCAGCTCTTTGATGCGCTCCTTTTGCGCCACGCCGAAGCGCTGTTCCTCGTCCACGATGAACAGCCCGATATCCTTAAATTTTATATCCTGTGAAAGCAGTCGGTGCGTGCCCACCAGAATATCCACCTGCCCGGCGGCGGTACGCGCCAAAATATCCGCTTGCTGCTTGGGAGTGCGGAAGCGCGAGATCATTTCAATGCGCACCGGGAACTGTTCAAAACGTGCCACCATGGTGTTGTAATGCTGTAACGCCAAAATGGTGGTCGGCACCAAGATCACGCATTGCTTGCTGTCTGCCACGCACTTGAACGCCGCACGCAGTGCGACCTCCGTCTTGCCAAAACCGACGTCACCGCACAGCAGGCGGTCCATCGGTACCGGCCGCTGCATATCCTGCTTGATTTCGGCGGCACAGCGTAGCTGGTCGTCCGTTTCGGCGTGCTCAAACCGCCGCTCAAACTCATATTGCCAGTCGTCGTCTGGTGGGAAAGCGTGCCCCGGCGACGCCATGCGCCGCGCGTACAGCGCGATCAGCTCTTTGGCGATATCCTTGACGGATGCACGCACCCGGCGCTTGGTGTTTTTCCACTCCTGACCGCCCAGCCGGTGCAGCTTCACGCGGTCGGCTTCACCTGCACCGATATATTTGGAAACGAGGTCGAGCTGTGTGACCGGCACGTACAGCACGTCGCCTTTATCGTAGCTTAGCTTGAGAAAGTCCTTGATGACCCCTTGTACCGTCAGTTGCACGATGCCGTTGTACCGTCCGATACCGTGGGCGGCGTGTACCACGTGATCGCCCACCTTCAGCTCGGCAATACTGCGGATCTCCGCACCGCGCGACGGCTTGTGCACCGTCCGTGACCGCCGCTTTTCCAGCGCCTGACCACGGGTGAAAATGATAAAGCCGGCATCCGGGAATGCCGCACCGGCCGAAAGGCCACCGCGGATTACCAAAACCTGCCCCTTTTTTGCAATTTCATCCGGTTCAAAGGTAACGTCAAAACCGGCTTTTGCGAGGTCGTCGGTCAGCGCGCGGGCGCTGCTTTCGTCCGCACCGCTCAGCACCGCGCATACGTCGCCACGCGTGCGAGCATCCTGCAGATCCTCGCACAAAACATCGAATTTTCCGCTCCACACCGGCATTTGTTGGGCGGTCAGCCCTACCAGAGTCTGCAACGGAATTTCGGCAGAGGTGCGCGAAAACGCATCCAGCAACACGGTGTCCTGCCGCTCGGCAGTTGCCAAAAACTGCCCCCAATTCATGCGGAAATTGGTACTACCCTTGCACAGCTCATTTTGCTCCAAAAGGGCTTCGATCTCCTGCGCTAAAAGCTGTTCCACAGCGGTTGCCTGCTCGTGCAAACGGCCCGGTTCGGCCAACAGCCACAGTGCGTCCTCGGCGTAGTCTGTTAAGGTCGCACAGCCACCGTCTAAGATTTCACGGAAACGGTCGAGTGACGCCGGACGAACACCGGCGCGTAGCTGGTCAGCCGCCACCTGCAGGCAGGTTTTGCCTGCCGCAGCCTTGCCGGACAGCGTATCGGCATACGTTGTCAGCTTGTCGGCGGCGGCTTCGGCATCCGGTAACAACAGCTCGGTCGCCGGGGGGATACACACGCTATCCAGCGCGTCGGTGCGACGTTGCGTCATCAGGTCGAAGGACGACAGCGAATCCACCGTGTCTCCCCACAGTTCCAAGCGAATCGGGTCGCGGCATGCCGCCGGATACACGTCGATGATGCCGCCGCGCACGGTGTACTGCCCGGCACCTTCGATCTGCTCGCACCGTTCATATCCGGCCGCGGCCAACGCCGCCGGCAGGTCATCGACCGGCAGATCCTCCCCCGCCGTTAGGGTGATGGTAGCGGCGGCCAGGTCCTCCGGCCGCAGCGTATATTGCAGGGCGGCCTCGATGGAGGTGACCACCACCTGCCAGTCGCCCTGTATCATGCGCCCCAGCACGCCCAACCGCTGTTGTTCATATTCCCGGGAAGCGGATTCCATGGCGCGGAGCGCCGTTTCCTTAGCCGGAAACAGCCACGCATTCGTTCCCAGAGCGCGCAGATCCGTCACGCACCGCGCCGCTTCGGATTCGTCGGCGGTGAACAGAATTGCCCGCCGGCCGGTCTCCTCCACGAGGGTGTGTGTCAGCAATATTTTATGGATGAGTGCGGCACCGACCACGTCGGCAGGCAACCGCCCGCCGATGACCGCGCGCAGTAGATTCGCCACGGCCGGTGACCGCGCGATCCCTTGGGAAAATACCGACATAACGACCTCTTTCGAAATTGGAAAATTGACAATGGAAAATGTGCGATACCCCTCGCCTCCCTTGTTAAAGGGAGGGGGACCGCCGTTAGGCGGTGGAGGGATTCCTCCGGGATTCTGCTGTCACTTCAAAGGAATCCCCCAGTCTTTCGCCTACGGCGAAATCCAGCCCCCTTTAACAAGGGGGCCAAGAATACGCACCAACTTGTCCCTACTTGCCCTCCCTGTGTAAGGGAGGGTGGCAGCCTCAGGCTGACGGAAGGGTTATCAGCAGACAACCGCTCAATCTCGTGGGGGACGGCAATCTGCCGCCCGCAGAGCCTCTCCCCTGCATACTTGCCACAATATTGTATCAAATGCCTCACTTCGAGTACAAATTCATGGCTTTCTCGATATCGCCGGCAAACACCAGCTTGGCCGCACCTACGGCCTTTTCGGAGGCCTCGTTCATCTGCTTCAGCTCGTCCGAGGAAAAGCGCGAGAGCACCCAATCGGCCAGCTCCATTTCGGGGTGCGGCTTGGCCCCCACGCCCACGCGGATGCGCGGAAATTCCGATGAGCCGATCAGCTCGGTAATGTTGCGCAGGCCTTTCTGTCCGCCGTCGCTACCCTTGCGGCGCACACGCACCTGCCCCACCGGCAACGATACGTCGTCCGAAAACACCAGAATGCGCTCCGGCGGGATCTTGTAAAACTTCGCTGCCTCTGCCACCGCTTGTCCGGACAGATTCATGTAGGTCTGCGGAAACATCAGCAACACTTTCGTATCCCCGAATTTCGCCTCGGCTGTCAGAGATTTGAACTTAGCGCGCGTCAGCTCCACACCGGCGTCCTTCGCGAGCGCTTCCAGCATAATATATCCGGCGTTGTGCCGGGTGTTGGCGTATCCCTTGCCGGGATTGCCCAGCCCGACAGCCAAAAAATCCACCGGCCCGGTCTTCTTTTTGAAAAACATAACAACAACCCCTTGTGAAAATGGAAAATTGACAAAGGAAAATGGAAGGCCTTTGCCCTCTTGTCTCCCCAAACGGCAGGGCAAATCCCTGCCCAAAGCACCAATTTCTCTTATTATACCAAATCTGTGCCGACGCCGCAAGACCAATTTCCTGCCGAAGCATAGCAATTTCCACCGAACAAACCGTTTTTTTGTGCGAAAATCTATACCGATTTCACCAAAGTGCAAAAATATCTACTTTTTTTAAAAAAAGATATGGCAAATTCTAAATCAATCTGTTATAATATGGAATGGCTTTGCGGAGCGTATGGTATGTTTGTCTGTCTGACTACTCGGACAAGCATCGGTTACCGCAGGGAACATCTCAAATTATGGAGGTAATGAAATGAGTCACAAGTATGTCTATCTGTTCAGCGAAGGCAATGCACAAATGCGTGAGCTGCTGGGCGGTAAGGGTGCGAACCTGGCCGAAATGACCGGTCTGGGTCTGCCGGTGCCGCAGGGCTTCACCATTTCTACCGAGGCGTGCACCCAGTATTACGAGGATGGCCGCCGCATCAACGATGAGATCCAGGCGCAGATCATGGAGTACATCGTCAAAATGGAAGAGATCACCGGCAAAAAGTTCGGTGATAAGGAAAACCCGCTGCTGGTTTCCGTCCGTTCCGGCGCCCGCGCTTCCATGCCGGGTATGATGGATACCATCCTGAACCTCGGTCTGAACGAGGACGTGGTGGATACCATGTCGCGCAAGTCGGGCAATCCGCGCTGGGCGTGGGACTGCTATCGCCGCTTTATCCAGATGTACTCCGACGTTGTTATGGAAGTCGGTAAAAAGTACTTCGAGGAACTCAACGACAAGATGAAGGCCGAAAAGGGCGTGACGCAGGACGTCGATCTGACGGCTGAGGACCTGCAGGTGCTGGCCGGCCAGTTCAAGGCTGAGTACAAGAACAAGATCGGCAACGATTTCCCGTCCGATCCGAAGGAACAGCTGATGGGCGCTGTGGAAGCGGTGTTCCGTTCGTGGGACAACCCGCGTGCGAACGTCTATCGCCGCGACAACGATATCCCGTACTCCTGGGGTACTGCCGTTAACGTGCAGATGATGGCCTTTGGTAACATGGGCGACAACTGCGGTACCGGTGTGGCGTTCACCCGCGATCCGGCTACCGGTGAACCCGGCCTGATGGGTGAGTTCCTCACCAACGCTCAGGGCGAAGACGTTGTGGCCAGTGTGCGTACGCCGATGCCGATCGCCGAGATGGCAGAGAAGTTCCCGGCTGCGTTCAA
>JAFUPS010000015.1 GCA_017481085.1 Clostridia bacterium
CGACGGTCGCTGTCAGCAACACCGCCGCCACCGTGCTTCGA
Organism: Clostridia bacterium; assembly: GCA_017481085.1. GTDB lineage: Bacteria > Bacillota > Clostridia > Oscillospirales > Acutalibacteraceae > RGIG426. The sequence continues at coordinate 42 of JAFUPS010000015.1, forward strand.
TATTGCCGTAGCGGCAGAAAAAACACCGCCACCGCACCCGACAGGCACAGCACACCGCACGCCAGCACGACCCTCAGCTCCAGCAAAGAGCACAGCAAGAGCGTGACGGCCGCCGCGCAACCGATCACACCAAAGGTGCGTTTCATTCAGCAAAAAACAGCGGCAACGGTTCGAGATAGAAAATATCCTCACGGTCGATGGCGTCACCCTCGGCGAGAATCGCGCAACGGCCGCAAACGATACCGCCGGCAGTCTCCACCAGCTCTTCCACCGCACTCAGGCTTTCGCCGGTGCTGATAACGTCATCCACGATCAGCACCCGCTTACCGCGCATGGTCTCGCCTTCCTCGCCGTCTAAGTACAGCGTCTGCACCTTATCGGTGGTGATGGATTTCACATCCACGCGGATGATGTCCTTCATGTACAGCTTGGGGTATTTGCGTGCGATAAAGTACGGCTTGCCGCTCTGACGCGCCATTTCGTAGGCCAACGGAATGCCCTTGGCCTCGGCGGTGATGATAACGTCAAACTCCGGCGCTTTCTTCAGCAGCTCGGCAGAGCCGGCGACCGTCAGCTCCACGTCGCCAAAGATGACGAACGCGGCAATGCTCATCTTCTCGTTGAGCGGGCAAAGCGGCAAATGGCGCTCCAGGCCAGCGATGGTCATGGTATATTTTTCAGGCAAATTCGACATGATCGAGTCCTCCTTAGTTCAGGCAATCAGCCTTGTAATTTCTTGTTTCTGGATTCCGCCTTCATACGCAATTCCTTCGAAAGAATGCGCTTGCGCAGGCGGATGTTGTTGGGGGTGATCTCCACCAGCTCATCGTCGTTGATAAACTCCAGCGACTGTTCGAGCGACAGCTTGATCGGCGGTACCAGGCGCAGTGCCTCGTCGGTGCCGGATGCACGCGTATTGGTGGCGTGCTTCTTCTTACACACATTCACCGAAATGTCCTCGCTGCGCGGCGTTTCGCCCACGATCATACCCTCGTAGACAGGCACACCCGGCCCGATAAACATCGCGCCGCGATCCTGTGCATTGAACAGACCGTACCCGGTGGAATCGCCGGTGGAATCGGCCACCAGCGAACCTTTTTGCCGCTGGGGGATCTCCCCTTTGTGCGGCTCGTAACCGTCGAACAAACTATTCATAATACCTTTACCGTTGGTATCGGTGAGGAACTGCTGACGGTAACCCATCAATCCGCGGGACGGAATGCGGAATTCCAGATGCGTCATACCGGTCGACCGGCTACCCATATTGATCATTTCCGCTTTACGCGTACCCAGACGCTCCATGACCGGACCGACGTATTCCTCCGGCACCTCGATCATCAACAGTTCCATCGGCTCCAGCAGTTGGCCGTTTTCCTGCTTGAGAATAACACGCGGATTGGATACCGCAAATTCATAGCCCTGGCGACGCATTGTCTCGATCAAAATGGAAAGATGCAATTCGCCGCGGCCGGATACCTCAAACGCATCGGTAGTATCCGTCTCCGCCACACGCATACTGACGTTGGTCTCCACCTCTTTGAACAGGCGGTCACGCAGGTTGCGTGAGGTGACGTATTTGCCGTCCTGACCGGCAAAGGGGCTGGTGTTGACCATAAAAGTCATGGTGATAGTCGGCTCGTCGATATGCACGAAGGGCAGCGGCTCTACGTGCTCCGGCAAACAAGCCGTCTCACCGATATTCAGCTCAGTAAGGCCGCTGACCGACACCAGATCACCCACCGAGGCGGAATCGCATTCTACGCGGCCAAGCCCCTGGAACTGATACAGCTTACCGATGCGTGCCGGACTGGTAGTACCGTCATCGTGGCACAGCGTCACCGCTTGCGCCGCGTGGATGGTGCCGCGCTCCACACGACCGATGCCGATACGGCCGACGTATTCGTCGTAGTCGATGTTGGAAAAGCGGATCTGCAGCGGCGCCTCCGGATCGCCGACCGGCGCCGGCACATACTGCAGGATCGCTTCAAACAACGCCTGCATATTCCCCTCGCGCGCGTTGGGATCGAGCGAGGCATAGCCGTCGCGCCCCGAGGCGTACACCACCGGGAAATCGAGCTGGTCGTCATCGGCACCCAGCTCGATAAACAGATCGAACAGCTCGTCGATCACCTCGTTTGGGCGCGCGCCGTCCCGGTCGATCTTATTGATGACCACCACCGGGCGTTTGCCGGATTCCAGAGCTTTTTTAAGCACGAAGCGCGTTTGCGGCATACACCCCTCAAATGCATCGACGAGCAACAAGACGCCGTCTACCATCAGCATGATGCGCTCGACCTCGCCGCCGAAATCCGCGTGACCGGGTGTATCGACGATGTTTATCTTGGTATTGCCGTACATGACGGCGGTGTTTTTTGACAAAATGGTAATACCGCGCTCGCGCTCCAGATCGTTGGAGTCCATCACGCGCTCTGCCACCTGCTCGTTGGCGCGGAAAATACCGCTTTGACGGAGAAGCTGGTCGACCAGCGTGGTCTTGCCGTGGTCAACGTGAGCGACGATTGCGACGTTGCGCAGATCTTCCCGGATTTGTTGCATGAAATGTCACCTTGAATCTTTAGATTTTTAACCAATTTATTTTATCATATTCTCTGTATAATCTCAACCCTTTTTCGCAAAAACTCCGCTTTTTTGAAAAAAACACTTACATTTTCCGAAATCTTGTGTTAAAATATACGTGGGAGAATCGGGGTCAATCCGGACTCAAATTTCTCCTCCTGTGTCGGTATGCGGAGGAAACCGATTATGTTAGCGATCCATTCATTGGTATGTTACCGCCAAAACGGCGTATGTGAAATTGTGGGAACCGAGACCAAAACCTTGGCCGGACAGACCCAGGAATACTACGTGCTGAAGCCATTGCGTTCGCAGGGAGCAACCGTGTTTGTGCCGATAGGCAACCCCCAGTTGGAGGCCGCGATGCGTCCGCTGGTCACGCGTGAGGAGATCTTCTGCTTGGTATCCAATATCCCCGATTGCCATGCAGTTGAGGAGCAAAATCCCCGTACACGCAAGGAGCTATTTACCGCCATTTTGAACAGCGGCGATCACGCCGAGTTGCTGGCGCTGGTGCAAAGCATCCGGCGGCAACGGGACGCCCTTCAACAGGAGGGCAAAAAACTGCGCGTAGCAGACGACACCGCCATGAAACGCGCCGAAGCGCTGCTCAACGACGAATTCTCTGCCGTGCTGGGCATTCCGCCGGCCAAGGTGGAAGCGTATATCCGCGAAACCGTACACGCCTAAAAAACTAAACCGTCCGCTGAACACACAGCGGACGGTTTTCTTATGCCTGCAGACCGTAAAAATACAGACTTTCACACAGGGTTTTGAAAATAGGTGCAGCCGTCTCGTCGGTCTGTTCGCTATTTTCCACCAGCACGGTGAGCGTATAGCGCGGCTCATCCGCCGGATAATACCCCACCACCCAGCTTTGGATGACCTCTTTTCCCTCCTCGTACCAGCCGGTCTCGGCCGTACCGGTCTTGCCGGCGGCAGATTGCCATTTTGGCTGTGCAGACTGCCCGGTCCCGTCGGTCATCACACCACACATCATATGACGAAGGGCGGCGGCGGTCTCGGTGGAAAATACGCGCGTGGCGGCAAGCCTGTCTACAGCGATCAGCGACCCGGTAGCATCCACCGTGCCGGCCAGCAGCGTAGGAAGCATATAACGCCCATCGTTGACCACCGCACCGACTAACGCCGCCATATGCGTCGGCGTGGCCAACAATGACCCCTGTCCAAACGACAGGTTGGCTAGCTCTGCCGAGGACGCCAGCAAATCGGAAAGCGACGGCAGTACCGCCCGGGCCGTCTGCCAGCCTTCACACAGCGGCAACGCCCGGCCAAACCCGAGAGAAGCCGCCATATCGTATAGCCGTGCACTGCCGATCTCTTGCGCTAGCTGAATGAAGTAGGGGTTGCAGGAGACCGCAAACGCCTCGGTCATCGTCAGCTCGCCATGCCCCAGGCGGTGATGGCAATGGAAGGTGGTATCCCCTACCTTCAGCGAACCGGTACAGGTATAGCGACGGTCGGTGGGAACACCCGTCTCTAAAGCCGCTGCGGCGGTGACGATCTTAAAAACCGAGCCGCAGTTATAGTCGGTGATTGCTCGGTTGAGCAACGGTGAGCCGGAGGCAGTCAGCGCCGCTTCTACAGCCGTCGGACGATAATCCGGGCG
>JAFUPS010000150.1 GCA_017481085.1 Clostridia bacterium
TACGTGCGCAAGGGTATCGTGTTGAGTAACCTTATCGAGGGCGGCGCACAGGAGCGCGGTAAGCGTGCCGGTACCGAAAACGTCCCGGCTATCATGGGCATGGCCGCCGCCTTTGCAGATGCTTGCGCTCATCGTGATGAGAACAATGCACACATGCAAAAGCTGCGTGATAAGCTTATTGCCGGTCTGTCGACCATTCCGCACGCGGTGCTCAACGGCGACCGTGAACACCGCCTGCCGGGCAACGTTCATTTCTGCTTTGAAGGCATCGAAGGCGAATCGTTGCTGCTTTTGCTGGATATGAAGGGCATCTGCGCTTCCTCCGGCTCGGCCTGCACCAGCGGCTCGCTGGAGCCGTCCCACGTGCTGTTGGCTATCGGACGCCCGCACGAGATCGCACACGGCTCGCTCCGCTTGTCCCTCTGCCCGGAAAATACCGAGGAAGAAGTGGACTATATGCTCCAGGCTATTCCGGAAGTGGTCACCTATCTGCGCAATATGTCTCCGGTCTGGCGTGATATGGTGGAAGGCCGCAAAGAATTTGTGATAAAGTGAGGAAAACAACATGGCTCTGTATAGTGAAAAAGTAATGGACCATTTCACCAATCCGCGCAACGTCGGCGTGATTGAAAACGCCGATGGCGTGGGTGAGGTTGGCAACGCCCGTTGCGGCGATATTATGAAAATCTACCTGAAGATCGAAAACGATGTCATCGTGGACGTGAAGTTTGAGACCTTCGGCTGTGGCAGTGCGATTGCCTCCAGCTCGATGGCAACCGAAATGATCAAGGGCAAGCCGCTGTCCGAGGCGCTGGCACTCACCAATAAGGCGGTTGCTGAGGCGCTGGACGGTCTGCCGGCGCACAAGCTGCATTGCTCGGTGCTGGCGGAGGAAGCGATCAAAAAAGCGGTGCAGAATTACTACGATACGCACGGCATTGAATACGATCATGCGCTGTTCCCGGATTGCTCCAGCTGTGAGCATTGCGGTCACTGATATGAAAGTGTTGATTGCCATGAGTGGCGGCGTTGATTCCAGCGTCGCCGCTTATTTGATGAAAGAAAAGGGCTACGAGTGTCTCGGTGCCACCATGCGACTGTACACCGGCACGGACGAAGCGGAAAGCACCTGCTGTTCGCTGGCAGACGTAGAGGATGCCCGCAGCGTAGCGGTCCGGCTCGGCATACCGTTTTACGTGTTCAACTTTACCGATGATTTCAAGCGGTGCGTCATCGATCGATTTACCGCCGCCTACGAACGCGGTGAGACACCCAACCCCTGCATTGATTGTAATCGTTTTTTGAAGTTTGAGCGGTTCTATCGCCGTGCGGTCGAGCTGGGCTGCGACGTCATCGTAACCGGTCACTATGCGCAGATCGAGCAACGCGACGGCCGCTGGTTGCTGAAAAAGGCGGCCGATCTGACTAAGGACCAAAGCTACGTGCTGTACGCCATGACGCAGGAGCAACTGGCGCACACGGTGTTTCCGCTGGGCGGTATGACCAAGGCGGAAACGCGTGAGTTGGCCGAGGCGCAAGGCTTTCTGAATGCTCGTAAGCACGACAGTCAGGATATCTGTTTTGTGCCAAACGGCGACTATGCCGCTGTGATTGAACAGTTGACCGGCAAGACGTATCCGGTGGGTGATTTTGTGGATGCCAACGGCAGTGTGCTGGGACAGCACAAAGGCGTGATTCGCTATACCATCGGTCAGCGCAAGGGCTTGGGACTGTCGCTCAAAGAGCCGCTGTACGTTTGCGAAAAGCGCGTGAGCGATAATACGGTAGTGCTGGGCAAAAACGAGGACCTGTTCAAGCGAGAGCTGACCGCCTCCGATTTCAACTGGATCGCGTGGGATACACCGCCAACAACCATTCGTTGCAAGGCACGTATCCGTTATCAACAGCCGGAGACCGATGCGACTGTCTATCCGGAGGGGGACACGGTACGTATCGTATTTGACCAGCCGCAACGCGCTATTGCTAAAGGTCAGGCAGTTGTGTTATACGACGGTGACTACGTCCTCGGCGGCGGTACGATTAAATAAGATGTAATAAAAACTCACAAACAAAAACTCCCGATACCGAATGGCATCGGGAGTTTTTATTTGGTTTTACTTGCCGCGCTTGACGTAGGTGGTGTGCAGCAGCTTGTGTGCACGGGAACCACCCGGAGCGTCGAAGTACTCATCATAGAGCAGCTTGACAACCGGACTCTCGTGCGACTTGCGGAGCTTCATCGAGCTATCCGCATCGTACAGAGCCTGCGCACGCAGCGCCTTGATATCATTTCTGTGGTTGAGCACAGCATCCATTTGAATCGGCTGGCCGCCGCCGTTGATGCAGCCGCCCGGGCAAGCCATGATCTCTACCATGTGGTAGTTCTTTTCGCCTGCCTTGACCTGCTCGATGATCTTGCGAGCGTTGGCCAGACCGGAGGCGACTGCCACGTTGATCTCCATGCCGGCGATCTTGTAGGTGGCTTCCTTGATGCCCTGCGTACCGCGGACTTCCTTGAACTCGATCTTCTTGGCATTGCCATCCAGCAGATAGGAGGCCGTACGCAGCGCCGCTTCCATCACGCCGCCGGTAGCGCCGAAGATGGCCGCACCGCCCGAAGCGATGTCAAACGGATTGTCAAACGTATCGTCCGGCAGATCGTTGAACGCTACGCCGGCGCCGAGAATCATTCTGGCCAGCTCACGGGTGGTGAGCGCTACATCCACATCGTCGTAATCGCCGGTGCGCTGCTCTTCGCGCGTCACTTCGAATTTCTTGGAGGTGCAGGGGATAACGCTGACGACAAACAGATCCTTGGGATCGATGCCGTTCTTCTGGCAGTAGTAGCTCTTCAGCACCGCGCCGAACATCTGCTGCGGCGATTTGCAGGTAGAGAGATGCGGCAGGAATTCCGGATAATAGTGCTCGCAGAACTTGATCCAACCCGGGCAGCAGGAGGTGAACATCGGCAGCGTCTTCTGCTTGGTGATGCGCTCGATCAGCTCGTGAGCCTCCTCCATGATGGTCAGGTCAGCGGTGATGTCCATGTTAAACACGCTGTCCACACCCAAATGGCGGATCGCAGAGATCATCTTGCCTTCCACGTTGGTACCGATCGGCATACCGAAGCTTTCGCCGAGGGTAGCACGGATGGACGGAGCGGTGAAGAACACGACCTTCTTGTTCGGGTCAGAGATAGCATCCCAAACCTGTTCGATCTGGCTCTTTTCGCTGAGCGCGCCGACCGGGCAGGCCACGACGCACTGACCGCAGCCCACGCAGGGGGATTCGGCCAAACTCTTGTCGAACGCGCAGCCGACGTGTACGTTGAAGCCACGCTGGATCGGGCCGATGCAGGAAACGCTCTGCACGTTTTTGCAGGCGGCCACGCAGCGCATACACTGGATGCACTTGCTGTTATCGCGCACGATGTAGGGGGAAGCATCGTCGATGGGATATGCACGATCCTCACCCTTGAAGCGATCCTCGTCAACGCCGTAGTCAAATGCCAGATTGTGCAGCTCGCAGTTGTTGGCGCGTACGCAGGACAGGCACTTTTTACGGTGGCTGGAAAGGATCAGCTCAATGGTGGTTCTGCGGGACTGACGCACTGCCGGAGTGTTGGTCAGCACTTCCATGCCTTCCTCAACCGGGTAGACACAAGCGGCCACCAGGCCACGACGACCAACGATCTCCACCACGCACACACGGCAGGCACCAATGCAGTTGATGTCTTTCAGGTAGCACAGCGAGGGGATCTCGATATTGGCGTATTTCGCCGCCTGCAGAATGGTAGATCCGGCCGGCACTTCAACCGGAATACCGTTAATCTTCAAATGAATCATGTTTTCCATGGTTTCGTACCTCCTTCTCACTTTTTCACCACAGCGCCGAACTTGCAGTTCTTCTCGCAAAGTCCGCACTTGATGCACTTGGTTTTATCGATGACGTGAACCTGCTTGACCGAGCCGCTGATGGCATCGACCGGGCAGTTGCGAGCGCACAGCGTGCAGCCCTTACACAGCGCCGGGATGATCTCATACTGCGTCAGATCCTTGCAGACACCCGCCGGGCAATGCTTGTCTTCAATGTGAGCCAGATACTCATCCTTGAAGTACATGATGGTCGACAGGACCGGGTTCGGAGCCGACTGACCAAGTGCGCACAGCGAGGAGCTCTTCATGTGGTTGGCCAGTGCTTCGATCTTATCCAGATCCTCCGGTTCACCCTCACCCGAGGTGATCTTTTCGAGGAACTGCAACAGACGACGGGTACCGATACGGCAGGGCGTGCACTTACCGCAGGATTCGTCCATCGTGAAGTTTAAGTAGAACTTCGCAATATCGACCATGCAGGTGTCCTCGTCCATGACGATCAGACCGCCGGAGCCCATCATCGAACCGAGGGCTGCGAGGCTCTCGTAGTCGATCGGGGTGTCGATATGGCAAGCCGGAATACAACCGCCGGACGGACCGCCGGTCTGGGCAGCCTTGAACTTCTTGCCGTTCGGGATGCCGCCGCCGATCTCCTCGACGATCTCGCGCAGGGTGGTACCCATCGGGATCTCCACCAGACCGACGTTGGTGATCTTACCGCCAAGTGCGAACACCTTGGTGCCCTTGGAGGTCTCGGTACCGATGGAGGAATACCACTCGGCACCGTTGCGGATGATCTGCGGAATGTTGGCGTAGGTTTCCACGTTGTTCAGGACGGTCGGCTTGCCGAACAAGCCCTTCACAGCCGGGAACGGCGGACGCGGACGCGGCTCACCGCGGTTACCTTCGATGGAGGTCAGCAGGGCGGTTTCTTCGCCGCAGACGAATGCGCCGGCACCCAGACGGATCTCGATATCGAACGAGAAGCCGGAGCCGAGGATGTTCTCGCCCAGGAAGCCGTACTCACGGGCCTGATCCAAAGCGATCTGCAAACGCTGCACCGCGATCGGATACTCGGCACGGACGTAGACGTAACCGCGCTGTGCGCCGATGGTGTAGCCGGCGATGGTCATAGCCTCAATGACGGCATGCGGGTCACCTTCCAGAATGGAACGGTCCATAAACGCACCCGGGTCACCTTCGTCAGCGTTACAGCCAACGTACTTGACGTCGCTCTGCGAAGCCTTCGCAAACGCCCACTTTCTGCCGGTGGGGAAGCCTGCGCCGCCACGGCCGCGCAGGCCGGAAGCCAGCAGCACGTTGATGACGTCGTCCTGGCTCATGGAGGTCAACACCTTGGCCAAAGCCTGATAACCGTCGGTCGCGATGTACTCTTTGATGTTTTCCGGATCGATCACGCCGCAGTTACGCAGCGCAATACGCAGCTGCTTTTTGTAGAAAGCGGTTTCCGAAAGCGAGATGATGGAGCCGTCCTCGTGAACGGTTTCCTGATACAGCAGATCGGTAACGACGTTGCCGTTTTTGATGTGCTCTTCCACCACACGGGCAACCCCTTCCGGAGTAGCCTGCGCATAGAACGCGCCTTCCGGCGAGACGATCATGATCGGGCCGAGTGCGCACAGACCGAAGCAACCGGTCTTGACGACCAGCACTTCCTTTTCGAGGCCGTGCTTAGCCAGCTCGGTTTCCAGAGCAGCAATAACCTTTTTGCTGCCGGAGGAGGTACAACCCGTACCGCCGCAGACCAGGATCTGCTTGCGATAGCCGGTCTTTTCGGCAAGCTTTTTGCCTTCTTCCGCAATCACTTTACGGACTTTAATAAGATCCTCGTATTCGTCATGGATCTTGTTCAACTGTTCGAGAGTCATGCGTTGCCAGCCTCCTTCTTCGCAATGTAGGATTTGATGATGCCATCAACCTGTTCCGGCAGCACCTTACCGTAAACGTCTTCATCGACCATCATGACCGGTGCCAGACCGCACGCGCCGACGCAGCGGCACGAGTCGATGGAAAACATACCGTCCGGCGTGCATTCGCCCGACTTGATGCCGAGGCACTTTTCCACCGCCTCCAGCACCTTGTCTGCACCCTTGACGTAGCAAGCGGTACCGAGGCAAACGCTGATGCGATGCTCACCCTTCGGCGTCAGCGAGAACTGCGAGTAGAAGGTCGCAACACCATACACCTCCGACAGGGAGATGTTCAGTCCTTCAGCGATCATGCGCTGAACTTCGATGGGCAGGTAACCATAGATGCCCTGAGCCTCTTGCAGGATCGGCATCAAGCAGCCGGGGGTGTCATGATGCTTCGCAATGACAGCCTTCAGCTCTCGCTCCTGAGCGATGGTTCCTTTGAATGTATGCTGGGAATTGTCGTTCATAGTAGCTCCTCCGATTCATATTGTTTTGATTGCGGAAACCGATAATCAAATACTCATATATTATATAATACTTCTTTTCATATTGCAAGCGGAAAATGCAGGGTTTTTGCATATTTTCGGTAAAATGGTGAATTTATGACAATTTCCCCAAAAAACGTGTCCGATTTTGGATGACTTGCCGCTGCTTGTCTGCTTGACTTTTGGTGGGAAAGAGAATACAATGCAAACTGGAAGGATGGTGCGTGTATGCTGACGTATGAAAACGGCGATCGGCGCGAGGTGCTGGAGCAAAAAGAATGGATCCAGACGTGGATAGACGAAGCTACCGATAACGCCACGCCGCGTATCTGGTTGATCGGCGATTCGATCTTTGTGGGTATTACGCACGCCATGCCGGCGGTTACGGAAGGCAAGGTGCTGGTGGATAGCCTGTGCTCGTCGATGGGTGCGGATAATCCGCATTACCGCGCGGCAGTGGAGCTGTTTGCCGACATGGAGCAGACACGCCGCGTCATCGTGCTCAATAACGGCCTGCACGGCTGGCATTTGGACGACGAATCGGCCTACCCGGCGGCATACGACGCGTTGGTGGGTTGGCTGTGCGAGCGCTTTCCGCACACGCCCTTGTATATCTCGCTGACGACTGACGTCGCCGATGATCACCGTGAACGCGTGCTTCGTCGTAACGAGGCGGCCAAAGCAATCGCCGCCAAGCACGGCTGTCCGGTCATCGATATGTATACGGTCTCGCGGCAGCAGGTGGAATATCGCAGCGACGACGGCGTGCATTTCACGCCGCCGGGATACGAGGTATTCTGCCGTACGCTTCTTGCCGCTGTTAAGGAAAATATTTGAGAAGATGAAAGTGGGAGTGATCGGATCCCGTGGATTGGTCGTTCGGGATCTGGGCCGGTATCTGCCGGAAAATACGACCGAGATCGTGTCGGGCGGTGCACGCGGAGTGGATTCCAGCGCGGCACAATACGCCCGTGACCACGGCCTTAAGCTGAAAGAATTTCTGCCGGATTACAAGCTGTACGGCAAGCGAGCACCCTTGATGCGTAACCTCGAGATCATCGCGTATGCCGACCTCATTCTGGCGTTTTGGGACGGTCGCTCCAAAGGGACGCTGTTTACGGTACAGCGCTGTCGCAAGGCTGGCAAACCGGTGCGTCTGTTTCTCAGCGAGGCCGCTATCAACGAATAAAAAAGCAGGGAAAATTCCCTGCTTTTTTGCTTATGCGGTGCGCAGAACGTATACGAACCACCCGTTGGGAGATTCGTAGGGCAGATGCGAAACCGAGCAGCCGTAGGTGTCGCACACCGTTTGCATCAACGCCTTGATCTGCGGTTTATCGGCTGTATCCAGCGCCATGAGAATTGGCTGTTTGCTGTTTTTGATCGCCTGCCACAGCTTGGTGTGCGCCGTGGCATCGGAGGGACTTGCAAAATGTAGCGTTGCCGGTTGCATCTCGCCGTCGCATACCGGCAGAATATCGGCGTAGTGGGGCGTGTTTTTCTGCCGGCTGTCCGAGTATCCGAACCGGAACCGCAGAGTGGCGGTCCAGCCCTCGTTGGTGATATTCGGAGAGGATGTGGCATCGACGTTATACCAGACGCCATCCAGTTGCACGCTGTTCCAGGTGTGGCCGGATTCTTCGCCCCAATATACCTTCTCAAAGCAGGGGATGCCGCCCAGCTGACACAGCAGGGAATAGGCGTTGGCAAAGCCGTCGCAGTTGGTGTGGTGCTCACACAACGCCTCGTAAAGGTAATGCCGTGATCCATTGTTTTCAGCATCCTTATATACCACGCGGTTGCCCAGATAATCAAAGAAATAGCGGGCTTTTTCGGCGTCGGTCAAACCTGTGGGCATCTCGGCGACCACCTGTTTGGCAACCGTCAGTGCCTCGATTTTTTTGTCGAAGTATTCTTGCTCAAAGCCGGGGACGTATACGTGATGCATTTCCACGTCGACACGGTACTCGATCAAGCCGTCGTATACCAGCTCATTCGCTTGAACACGTTCGCCCCTGCTGAGGTTTTGCTCGATCATGCCGGAATCCAGCATCAGGTAATGCAGGATCTGCTCCATCTCTACGTCTTGCGGAATCAGCCGCACGTCGATGAGTATGTGGCTGTAGCGGTTATCAAAGGCGTATTCGAAAAAGTGGTAGACGCGCTGTGCGTCCTTGCTCAGCTTGCCGTAATAAATGCGGCTGTTGAAGTCGTATTCGGAACGGTAATCGTCAAGTTCTTCCCAATCGGACCGCACGGAGTAGGCCTCGTCCTGATCGGTATAGAAGGCGACGTACAGACGCTCGTTCAGCTCTGCTTGCATCTGCCGGTGGGATACGATCAGATAACCGATCTCCGCCGCCAAAACGATGACGCATAATACCACAACGATCCGGAAAATGCACTTGAGTCGGGGAGATGCCGGCTCGTCCCACTTGCTATGTTTCTCCGTTTCCTCCATACCGATCACCTCCTTTCTGCTAATTATACCAAACCCGACCGGTGTCGTCAATCGGAAAATGCGCTTGCAATTTGTCGGCTGTGATGCTAGAATAAAGACAACAAGGAAAGGAGTGTTTCTTGATGAAAAAAGCCTTAAAAATCGCGGGCATCGTCCTTGGCGGACTGGTTGCCCTGATCATCGTGGCGTTGCTGGTGTTCATGCTCATTCAGCCGCTGCTGTATAAACCCTATTACGACAAAGCCGAAAAAGAATTTCCGGCGGCCGGTTTGAGTGATGGCGTGGTGCCGCAGGGCTTTGCCTACGACGCCGAGGCAAAGCTGTATCTGCAGGTCGGCTATATGGCCGACGGCGAATCTGCCAGCCGCATCTACCTCGCCGACGAAGAGGGCAACAGCCGCTTTGTGGAGCTGTTGGACACCGATGGCAACCCGTATCTCGGCCATACCGGCGGCATTGCTGTCAGCGGTGACCGTGTGTGGATGGCCAACGACGGCGATATTGAAGCCAACGACAACTGTGTGTGGGCGATCTCGCGCGCGGAGCTGCTGGACGAAAGCATTACGCAGATCGCGTTGACCGAATGCTTCTTCCCGGAATCGCGTTCGGCGTGCGTAGCGGTGTACGACGGTCTGCTGTGGGTGGGTGAGTTCTACGATCCGGAAAAATATCCCACCGCCGAAAGCCATCATTTGAAGACACCGTCCGGCGAGACCAACCCGTCGCTGATCTGCGGCTACACCATCGACGAGTCCCAGCCGGCCGGTATTGCTTCCACCATTCCCGCCAAGCTGATCTCGGTGCGCGAAAAGCTGCAGGGCTTTGCCTTTAACGAGGACGGCGAGATGGCTCTTTCCACCTCGTACGGCCTGGCGAATTCTCACATTTATTTCTACGAATCGGTGCTGGATAACGAGCCGGATACCTCCCTCGAGATCAGCGGTGCCGACGTGCCGGTCTGGACGCTGGACAACAGCCGCCTGACCGCCGACCTCACCGTACCGCCGATGAGCGAGGAGCTGGTGGCGAAGGACGGTCGTCTGTACATTCTGTACGAGTCGGCCTGCAACAAGTACATCTTCGGCAACTTTATGCGTGGCCGCCAGGTGTACAGCTATCCGTTTTAATTCATCATTAAATTGAATAAGGAGGGGTTTTCGTGGCGCTTAAACATAGCGATTATATCCGCGACGGTCTGACCGTTCGCATCCGTGGTAATTGCGGCGGTGCTTATGGCGGCGACGCCGATTACGATTACGGCATGTTCTATAAGGGTGAGATGTTCCTTGGTATGCGTTATACGTATCACGCTTACACCGAATTTGAGGAGGACCCCGATGAACGCGACGGTATCGGCGCGATGCGCACCATCCGCAAGCGTTCCATGCAGATCGGCGAATACGCCGGCGGTGTCCGTCATGGCTTTGGCTACGATTACGTGGACGGCAAGCCGACCAACATCGGCTTTTATGAAAACGGCGTGAAGATCGACACCGCTGATTTTATGTCCCGATACGAGCCGGTCATGGGAGAAGACGGCGCTGTCAGCTATGGCGATAAGGACCACGTCGTCATTTACGTTAACGGTAAGCTGCGTTATATCGGTAGCTTGAGCGACGGCGAAATGGTCGTTTGTCTCGGTGCGGTGTACGCCGAGGATGGCGAACTGGTATACATCGGCTTGTTTGATATTGACGGCGAACAGGCCGGCGACATTTTCGTGTATAACGATTGGGAGCCGATGGCGGTGGATGACGTCGTGGACGAGGGGTATTCCGTTCTCCGCGAGATCACCTTCTTCTCGGGCAGCGATTCCCGGCACGAAATTACCGAAGGTTATTTCCGCGACGGTGCGCTGGACGGTCTCGGTATGATGACCTACGAAAGCCATACCAACGGCTTCTGGCGCGAGCTTACGCAGGTGGCGATCTTTTCTGATGGCGATCCGCTGTTTGGCTATTACCACAAATATGAGAGCGGCACCCGCGGAATGACGGTTCTCGGTATGCTGGACGGCCGTTCGCTGGAGGATATCGGCGAGACGGTTATTTATGAGGGAAAACGCTATATCGGGCAGGTGAAAGACGGCGTGCCGCACGGCTTCGGCGAGCTGTATATCAGCGAGACCGAAAAGCTGGTTGCCTCATTCAAAAACGGCAAGGCTCACGGTGTCGGCGGTACTATGTGCCTGAAGAAAGACGGCGAATGGAAGCTGACCTCCGACGATTCCTGGGGCTTGTACGTCGACGGCGAATACCGCCCGGATATGAATCTGGAGCAATATTATGAGCTGGAGGATGCGCCCAAATGCTGAAACACGATCCCATTGAGGATACTCCTGAGTTTCAGGCGATCAAGGATGAAGTGGAGCGCAAGGTGGTGGCCCGCATAGGAAAACCGAGCGGCATGGGCTATTGCCATAAATATTGGTACACCAAGGCGCAGATCTTGCGCGACGAATACGGTATTATTTGGCGGTCGCCGGCCATCATGAATCCCGGAGTCATCTTCGATTAAAACAAACATCCCTCACCGAGCGGTGAGGGATGTTTTTGTTAGGCGTTGATGTCGTTTTCCAGCATATCGCAGGCCTTTGCGCGGCCCTTGGTCAAGCGGAAGGTCTTGACCTCGTAAGCTCCGAAGCGGATCTCCTTGCGGATATGCATCGGCTCGGAGCTCAGCACCGCCTTGGCGCGCTTGGCGGAGGGGTTGAACAACCGCACGATAATGCCGTTGCCGTCCTCGGCCTGTTTGATCGCGCTGACCTGCACCGCCGCACCTTCCACCGTAAACGGACAGCTCGGTGCCTCACCGCCGCCGGCCGGGAAGAAGGACAGCACCATCGGGCTTTGCGCAAAGCTCTCGGCCTCACGCGGTAACCGTGCGGAAACCTCCGCCGCGCTGCCGCCGATCAGACGGAACTCATACAAGCGTTCGCCCTGGTCGATGTGCGGCGTAAAGCGATCCTGCGGAATAAGCGGACGCTCCGGCAGAATGGGGTGCGCACAATAGCCTGCAGAGCGCAGCAACGTCACGTCCAGCGCACCCTTGGCAAACGAGCCGCCGTATACGCCGTTGTTGATAAGGCCGACCGCCTTGTTGCCGCTGCGCAGCAGCTGATAGCGCTGGGTCACGCATTCGCGTCCGGTGGGGTCAAACGGCTCTTCGCCAAACGCCACCTCGCCAATGCACTTGACACCTCTGCCAACCATTGGCAGACGCATCTTGACCATCTTTTGAATTTCCATCCATTGCAGACGCACCGAAACGTCCACAGCGGTATCGGTCTTGGAGAATTTATACTGCACCACCGCACGCGAGGTCTTGTAGCGCAGCACGACTTCAACCACCGTGCGCACCGCGCCGTCCTCAATAATACGGACGCTGTCGATGGGGGAGGAAACGCCGGAGAAATCGGCACCGTCCTCGCGGCTCATCAGCGCAAACCGACCGATCTTTTTGGGGAAGGAGGTCACCAGCATGCCCCACGGATCGGCATCGTCTGCGATGACGTTCAGCGCAAATGCGCCGGGCTTCAGCAACGAAACGCCGTCAACGATATACGCATCCAATCCGCCGGTCTTTTTGCTGATGTGTGCAGTCACGCGATCGTTTGTGAAGATGTAATGCGTGTCGTTTTCTGCCAGCTCCGGCTTAGGCTTCTCCGGTAGAGCGGTATATTTGCAGTTAAAGCGCGACATGGACATCGGCGGCAGGGTGGCGTGGAACACCACACGCTTGCGCCAGTCAAGCGCCAGATTGCTTGCTTCCTTTTCACATTGCGTCGGAATGACCGTGCCGTCCGTGCCGTATACCTGCGGCATGGAAAATTCCGGGTTCCAGTTCTGATCCCACAGCATCATTTCGCAGGTGAAATCGCCCTCGATGGGGTAGGGGTGCGGATTGTACGCCATGATCGGAATTTCGTCCGAGGCGGCTTTCTGCTGCCCGCCGGACAGCGCGAAGAATGCCCGTGCGCGCACACGCGACAGAATTTCCAGCGCATGATCGAACATGCGCACCGCCATTTCCTCGGCAGCCTGAATGCTCGAGCCGGGGAGTGTGTCGTGGAACTGCACCGTCA
>JAFUPS010000151.1 GCA_017481085.1 Clostridia bacterium
CGGCGATAAACCGGCAGCGGTATTTGGTGATGAGCTTGGCGAAACTGGCGGCCGTAAACCGCGGCACCAACACACACCGCCCGCCGTTGGCCAGCATAGAATGGATGCAGACGCCCAGACCAAAGCCGTGGAACACCGGCATGGCGGCCAGCATGTTATCGCCCGGCCGGAACATGGGGTTGGCGGCAACGATCTGCGCCGCCAACGCGTTGAAATTGCGGTTGGTGAGCACAATGCCCTTGGTCTTTCCGGTGGTGCCGCCGGAATACAGAATCACCGCCGGATCGTCTGCGCAAACGGCGGCTTGATACGGTCGCCGGCATAGGCGGCCGGCCGCCAGAAACGTCTGCCAGCCGATCACGTCGGCGTTTGACGGCAGCTTGGGCAGCTTGCGTCCCTCGGTCAGCGCATATCCCAGACGGGTGAGAGGGGAGAGCACATCGGCGATGCGCGCAATGATGACGGTCTGCAGTTGGGTGTTTTCACGAATAGCCGCAACCTTCGGGTAAAACTGATCCAGCGTAATGATCGTGCGGCTGTTGGCCTCGTTAAGATAAAACTCGATCTCCTTTTCGGCAGAAAGCGGGTGGATCATGCTGCAAACGCCGCCGATCAGATTGACCGCATAAAACAGACACACCGCTTGCGGACAGTTGGGCAGGGCAATGGTCACAACGTCACCTGCCTGTACACCCACGGCAGCCAATCCACGGGCGCATGCTTCGATGTCGGCCATTAAGGTGCGGTAAGCGGTCGGCTTGCCCATGAAATCCAGCGCAGTATACGACGGATAGCGCTCGGCTACACGTCGCACGGCATCGACCATCGTACCGTCCGGATAGGTCAGGTGCAACGGGATATCGCCGGTATGTCCGGCCCAAGGCGTTTTGACGGTAATTCCGTCCATGCACACATCCGTCCTTTCACAAAATTCTCTGCGGAAAATTATATCATAAGGGAGCTGAGCTCGCAACGGTTTTTATAAGAAAATTTGTTTTATTACGGTATAGCATTCCCGCAAATGAAGTCAAGCAAGGCGACGTTTTGCAGGATGAAAAACAAAAAATTACGATTTTACCTGCTAAAGCGATAAATTTTTCTTGACATTTCGAAGAAAAGCCCTATAATATAATACAAAGTATGTATATGCAATTTCCGCGGTCGCGGGTTGCATGCACGGCGGAATTTCCGTCGAAATTATTTTTAGGAGGGACTCCCTTATGAAGAAAATTCTGGCTTTGGTGTTGGCGGCTGTCATGCTGCTCGGCCTGACGGCTTGCGGCGACAACGGTGATTCGTCCAACACCCTGAAACTCGGCGTGATCGGCCCGATGACCGGTGACGCGGCGCTGTACGGCACGGCGGTTGCCAACGGTGCGAAGATCGCTGCTGAAGAGATCAACGCGCTGGGCGGCCTGCAGATCGAGATCAACGTGCAGGATGACGAGCACGATCCCGAGAAGTCTGTCAACGCATACAACAACCTGCTCGACTGGAAAGCCCAGATCATCGTCGGCTCGGTCACCAGCGCTCCGTGCGCGGCTGTGGCTGCCGAGGCGTATGAGGATCGCGTGTTCATGCTGACGCCGTCCGCGTCGTCCACCGACGTTATCAAGGGCCGCGACAACGTGTACCAGATGTGCTTTACCGACCCGAACCAGGGCTCTGCTTCCGCGACCTACATTGCTGAGAAGAAGCTGGGCACCAAGATCGCCGTTATCTACAACAACGGTGACGCGTATTCCACCGGTATCTACCAGACCTTTGCGCAGAAGGCGACCGAGCTCAACCTCAACGTTGTGGCTACCGAGACCTTCCCGTCCGACAAGACCACCGACTTCAAAACCCAGCTGCAGGCTGCGAAGGATGCCGGTGCGGATCTGCTGTTCCTGCCGATCTACTACA
>JAFUPS010000152.1 GCA_017481085.1 Clostridia bacterium
AAAAGGGCGGCGTCGGTAAAACCACCACGACCGTCAACCTGGCCGCCGCTTTGGCCGCCGCCGGCAAAAAAGTACTGCTGGTCGATATGGATCCGCAGGGCAACACCACCGGCGGTGTAGGCGTCAACAAAAACAAGGTGGGCGCCAGCGTCTACGACCTCATCACCGGCGGTTGCACGGCCGAGGAGGCCATCCTCACGCTGCCGTTTGAAAATCTGTATCTGCTACCGGCCGACCAGGAGCTGGCCGGTGCGGAGATCGAGCTCACCGCCATGACGCGTCGGGAATCGCGGCTGAAGGCCGGGCTTTCCACCGTGCGTGACGAGTTCGATTTCCTGTTCATCGACTGTCCCCCGTCGCTGGGGTTGCTGTCGCTCAACTCGCTGGTGGCGGCAGATACCGTCATCGTCCCCATCCAATGCGAATACTACGCGCTGGAAGGACTTTCCCAGTTAATGGCAACCATGCGGCAGGTGAAACGCTTGTATAACGAAAACCTCGATATCGAGGGCGTGCTACTCACCATGTACGACGGTCGTTTAAACCTCACTCAGCAGGTGGTGGCCGAGGTCAAAAAATTCTTCCCACGCAAGGTATTTGCAACGGCTATTCCGCGTTCGGTACGGTTGGCAGAGGCACCCAGCTTCGGGCGACCGATCAACTACTACGACCGTTCCTCCCGCGGCGCCAAAGCGTATGCGGAGCTTGCACAGGAATTTCTTAAAAAACATTAAAAGGGGGCGCGTTATATGTCGCTGAAAAAAGGCGGTCTGGGCAAGGGCTTGGATGCTCTACTGCAGGAAAACGCCACCGACCAGGATACCCAAACCACGTTACGCATCAGCGAGATCGTGCCGAATCGCGATCAGCCGCGCAAACAATTTGATGACGATTCGCTACGTGAGCTGGCGGATTCTATTGCGCAGCACGGCGTGCTGCAACCGTTGCTCGTCCGCCCGATGACCGATGGCTCGTATCAGCTTGTTGCAGGCGAACGCCGCTGGCGTGCGGCGCGGTTGGCCGGTCTTAAGGAAGTGCCGGTCGTTATCCGCGAGATGTCCGAAAAAGAGGCGTCGGCGGTAGCGTTGATCGAAAACCTCCAGCGTGAGGACCTCAACCCCATGGAGGAGGCGCTTGGCTACCGTTCGCTGATGGAGACCTACGGCTTGACGCAGGAGGAGACCGCCGCGGTGGTCAATAAATCGCGGCCGGCAGTCACCAATGCTCTGCGTCTGCTGAATCTCCCGGCACCGATTGCCGCCATGGTAACCGAAGGCAAGCTATCGGCCGGTCATGCTCGGGCGATCCTTTCGTTTGACACCGAAGCCGAAATGCTGGCCGCCGCCCATCAAGTGGTGGAAAAACAGTTATCGGTGCGTGAGGTAGAGCGCATGGCCAAGGCTTCGCACAATCCGCCCGGCGGGGCAAAGCCGAAATCACCGGTAACCAACTTCTACAAGGAAGTGGAACTGGCGCTGAACGAGAGCATGAACCGCCGCGTAAAGGTCATTCCCGGTAAGACCGGCGGTGTGTTGCAAATTGAGTTTTATTCGCAAGACGATCTGCGGGAGCTGGCCAACGCCATCGCCGCTGACAAATAATTTTCTACAAGGAAAGAAGGCAAATCATCATGTTGGATATCAAATTGATCCGCAGCAATCCGGACTACGTGAAGGCCGGTTGCCACAAACGCGGCAAAGATATGGATGCTGTGGTGGACGAAATTCTCGCGCTGGATGCGGAGCGCCGTACCATCACCGCCGAGGTGGAGGCCAAAAAGGCCGAGCAGAACGCTGCCTCGCGTGATATTCCGCGCATCAAAAAAGAGGGCGGCGACGTGTCGGCTATCATGGCCAAGATGAAAGAGCTGTCCGCCGCTGTAAAAGAACAGGATGCCAAGCTTGGCGAGGTGGAAGCCCGTCAGCGCGAGCTGATGCTGTCGATGCCCAACCTGCCGTATGATGACGTGGTGGCCGGCGGCAAGGAAAACAACGCCGTTGTGCGCGTGTTTGGCGAAAAACCGACCTTCGATTTCGAGATCAAGGATCACGTAGAGCTGTGCGAGTCGCTCGGTATGATCGACTACAAACGCGGCGCGAAGCTGGGCGGCAACGGTGCTTGGATCTACCGCGGCGTGGGTGCGCGCATGGAATGGGCACTGCTCAACTTCTTCATCTCCGAGCATCTGGCAGACGGCTACGAGTTCCTGCTGCCGCCGCACATGCTGGGCGAGTCCTGCGGTGTGACCGCCGGTCAGTTCCCGAAGTTTGCGGATGAGGTATACAAAATCGGCAACCCGACCGGTGAGCCGAAATTCCTGCTCCCCACCGCCGAAACCGCACTGGTCAACCTGCACCGTGACGAGATCCTCAGCCTGGAGGAGTTGCCGCGCAAGTATTGCGCTTACACGCCGTGCTACCGCCGCGAGGCCGGTAGCTACCGCTCGGAAGAGCGCGGCATGATCCGTGGCCACCAGTTCGACAAGGTCGAAATGGTGCAGTATACCACCATCGAGGGCAGCGACGCCGCGTTTGAGGAAATGGTCGGCAAGGCCGAGCGTCTGGTGCAAAAGCTCGGTTTGCATTATCAGCTCTCCAAGCTGGCAGCCGGCGACTGCTCCTACTCCATGGCACGCACCAACGATATCGAGGTGTGGATTCCGTCCATGGGCATCTACAAGGAAGTGTCCTCGGCGTCCAATGCGCGTGATTATCAGGCTCGTCGCGGCAACATTAAGTACCGCGATGCGGAAGGCAAGCTGCAGTTTGCACATACTCTCAACGCCTCCGGCCTGGCAACCAGCCGCATTATGCCGGCCATCGTCGAGCAGTATCAGAATGCCGACGGCTCGGTCACCGTACCGGAGGTGCTGCGTCCGTTCATGGGCGGCATCGATGTCATCAAACCGGAAAAGTAAACGTTTCGCCCGGGCGTCTCACAACCGTGAGACGCCCTCTTTGTCAGGAGGCTTTTTATGCTTGAAAATCCGTTTATCTGGCACACCCACGTCACCACCTACGATGCCGGACCGGACCAAACGCTGCGCCTTTCCTCACTGCTCAAGCTGCAGCAGGAGGTGGGCGAAATGCAGTTGTCGACGGTCAATGCCGGCTACAATGAACTGCTGAAAAAAGGCATGGCGTTTGTGCTCACACGCACCAACGTGGAGATCTACCGCGCCCCGGTGCTGGGCGAGAAGATCGCCGTCAAGACATGGCCGCGCGGCACCAAGGGCGCGCAATTCTTCCGTTGCTACGAAATTCGCTCGGAGGCAGACGGCGCGCTGCTCACGTCCTGCGTGTCGGCGTTTGCGCTGGTCGACCCGACCGACCACAAAATTCTGCGACCGCAGGTGTTTGAGGATACCTTCCGTTTGGGCTTTGATCTGGACCTGCAAACCACCTGCCCCGACCCCAAAAAATGGTCCCCGGCGATGCCGCCGGCGGCGGCAGGCAGACACCTCATCCGCTATTCGCAGACCGACTGGAACCGCCACCTCAACAACACCGTCTACGCCGATCTGCTCACCGACTTCATGCCGGGCGGCGCGGATGGCAAGCGCTTTCATGGGTTTTCCATCGAGTTTCTGCGCGAAGCTCTACCGGGCGAAGCGCTGGAAATGTCCGCTGTAGATATCCCGGCGGAAAACGGCACCGAAACGGTCGTCATCGGCACACACGAGCGTGGCGAATGCTTCCGCGCCCGTGCTCTTTGGACAGCGAAGTAACCAACAAAAAAGGAGATGCCACACGGCATCTCCTTTTTATATAATAAGGTAATTATATATAATACTTTTAATATAATATCCTCTTTTGCCTATAAATAAATCTTATTGGTTTTTCAATATGTAATATTTATCATTAATTTAACGGTTTGTATATTCCGAAAACACGGGGTACTTTGTGGTTATTTAAAACAAAACTGCCCGGTCACACGACCGGGCAATCCTCTTATTTCTCAGCATTTAAGAAATCGTACACTGCGCCATAGGGGTTGCCGCCAAACGGACGGATCACCACACCCTCCACGTCTTTGCCGGTGGCATAAGCGCGCTTAGCATACCACAGTGGCACGCAAGGACACAGCTCGTGCAAGCGGCGTTCGCAGGCAACCAACCCTTCCAGAGAATTCGCCGCCGCCAGCAGCGTGGTCAGCTCACGGTCGTGCAAGCGCGTCACGTTTTCCGCACCGTCAGAAACGTATGCCGACAACAGCGTGCGCGCATCGCCGGAATAGCCCGATACCGTGCCGATGGCGATCTGGTAGTTGCCCACCGCCAAACGTGCCGACAGCTCTGCATCGGATAACGGCCTCAAGGTGAAATACAAGTCTGCGTGCTTTTGCCACGATTGCAAAATCAACCGGGCAACCTGCAGCGTGTCCTCATCATCGGCGCACAGCACCTCCAATGCCGGCAGCTCTGCCGCGCGCAAGGCCTCCGCCGCATTGGTGGTGGCGATATACCCCACCGTTCCGGCGCGTTCCCGATAACCGTCTCCGCTGGCGGTGGCATCCGGCGGCACAAAATCCACCGCCCCAGCCGCCGTTCCCTTGACGGCCAGCGCCTCGGTCAACAGCTCCCATTCCACCGAATCACGCAGTGCCGTGCGCACAGCAGCATCCGCCAGCATCGGTAACGACGTGTTAAACCACATGGCACACAAGCTATCGGTCATGGTGATCACCGGTAGACCCCGCTTTTGCGCCGCCACCGCTTGTTCCGTAGTCAACTCGAGCGCATCGATGTTATTTTCCTCTAGCGCCACCAGCGGATCGTCCGGCGCGGTGATTACATACCGCACAGCCGCCGGCAACACACCGGCCGCCGCGTGATAGGCTTCGTTCTTGCGCATACTCACGTACGCATGATGCTGCCACGATGCCAGCGTAAATGCACCGTTGCTCAGCACGTATTCCGCATCCATGCCGTAATGCCCCTGCGTGCTCAGGAAGAACGCCTCGTTACAAGGGAAAAACGGCGTGTCTGCGACCGCGCGCGCAAAATCGGGCTCGGCGGTATGCAGCCGCACAGTCAGCGTGTGCGCATCGGTTGCCACCACCGAGGCGATATTGTCAAACCGCCGCACTACCGGCGACCCGGTTGCCGGATCGACCGCACGCTTCCACGCATACACGAAATCTGCCGCCGTCAGCGGCGTGCCGTCACTCCACGTCGTATCACGCAGGCGAAACACCCACGTTACGTTATCCGCCGTTTGCCAGCTTTCAGCCATCGCCGGTTGCGGCTGACCGTTTTCGCCCAACGACGTCAAACCCTCCATCAATGCGTGTAGCACGGTTACCGAAGCGGTATCGGTCGCCATTTGCGGATCGAGCTGCCGAGGCTCACCCTCCAGCGGAAAGCGGAAGGTATCGCCATACTTGGTACGAAACGAGCATCCGGCGCATAACAGCAACGCCATCGCCAACAAAAGTGCCAGCCATCGCCGTCCGTTCATTTCTTCCGCCTCCTTTCGCACACCGGTACACGGACTATCTTATAATAGTAGTATAGTCATTTATACCTCTTCTGTCAAGAAATCGGCCCCTAAGCGACACCCCCTGCCAAAACAGGTGCTCGATTTCGGCGGGTTGCACAAAAATTTCAACAATTCCATAAATTGGTAATAAAATCCCCCGAAACGGGGTATTCTTCCCATAGCGGCGGCATTTACGGCTGTTTTTTGGGGGGTGGATTTTGGTGTATAGCCTCTTTTTGCACCCATTGGATTGGTTGAAATGTTGAAAAATATTTATTAAGGTTGCACAAAAGATGTCGTTTTTTGGGCATTGACAACTCCGATTTCGGCGAGTATAATCCCCTTCGAAGTGCGAAAAACCCTGTTTCCCGACCTCAGGAAGCCCCCAAAACTGACCGCCGGCGGCGCAAATTCCCCCATGCCGGCCTAAAGAAGAAAGGATTTTCTAACTCTATGAACAGGCAACGACTGATGAATTTATGGACTTTACTGTGTGGCAAGCGTCTGTTGACGGCGCTCGCCGCTGTGCTGGTCCTCATTTCTCTTACCTCCGCCGCTTCGCTGAGCGCGATGGCGGAAACCGAAACCGACCGCCCGGCGATTGCCGAGGCTGTCAGCACCACCACC
>JAFUPS010000016.1 GCA_017481085.1 Clostridia bacterium
AGCGCTGATGACCGCTTCGCTGTTTTCCGGCAATCGGGAAAATTTGCGTATTGCTTCGCAGGACCGCCTGCATCAGCCCTATCGGTTTCCGTTTATTCCGGGCGGCGAACGGGTGTGGCAGTTGGCCTACGATCTGGGCGCTTATTGTGTGTGTATCAGCGGTGCCGGGCCGTCCATTCTGGCCATCACCGATGACGAGCAGTTTGCCTCCCGCGCGCGCACACAGCTGGCGGCATACGGCTTAAACGATTGGCAGATCCGCGAATTTGCTTGCGATCCGTGGGGTGCCAAATCGGAATTTGTAACGTTGTAAACCTATCCTAAGGAGGATGAAAATATGCTGATTGTACAGAAATTCGGCGGCAGCTCGGTCGCCGATGCCGAGCGTGTGATGAACGTGGCTCGCATCGTTACCGAGAAATACCGCCAAGGTCACGACGTGGTGGTCGTAGTGTCCGCTCAGGGCGATACCACCGACGATCTGATCGACAAGGCCAATGAGATCAACCCCCATGCCAACAAGCGTGAAATGGATATGCTGTTGGCCGCCGGTGAACAGATCTCCATCTCGTTGCTGGCGATGGCGATCGAAAAGCTCGGCTGTCCGGCGGTTTCGCTGCTGGGTTGGCAGGCCGGCTTCCAGACCAGCTCCAAGCATGGCGTGGCGCGTATCCGCAAGGTGAAATCGGAGCGCATCCGCAACGAGCTGGATCAGAAAAAGATCGTGGTGGTCGCCGGCTTCCAGGGTCTTGATAAAAACGAGGATATGACGACGCTTGGCCGTGGCGGCTCGGATACCAGCGCGGTGGCGATCGCGGCATCCATGCACGCCGATCTTTGCCAGATATACACCGACGTGGAGGGTGTGTATACCGCCGATCCGCGCAAGATCCCGGCAGCCAAGAAATTAGACGAAATCACCTACGACGAAATGCTGGAGCTGGCAACGC
This sequence comes from Clostridia bacterium, assembly GCA_017481085.1. Taxonomy (GTDB): domain Bacteria; phylum Bacillota; class Clostridia; order Oscillospirales; family Acutalibacteraceae; genus RGIG426. The sequence goes on from JAFUPS010000016.1 coordinate 951, forward strand.
TCGGCGCGCAGGTGCTCAACAACCGCTCGGTAGAAATGGCGAAGAAATACGGTGTGGAACTCGAAGTGATTTCCAGCTTCACCAATCGCCCGGGCACCAAAGTTAAGGAGGTCATCAATATGGAAAAAATGCTGATCAAGAGCGTGGCGAAGGATACCGACATCGCTCGTATTGTTGTGGTAGGTGTGCCGGATGAGCCGGGTATGGCGTTCAAGCTGTTCTCGCGCATTGCCAAAGCGCATATCAACGTGGATATCATTCTGCAGTCGGTGGGTCGTGACGGCACGAAGGACATCTCCTTCACCGTGCCGAAGAAGGACGGCGAGGCGGCTGTGGCAGCCCTGCGCGACTACTGCGATTCGGTCGGAGCGCTGGAGCTTTCGGCACGTACGGACGTGGCCAAGGTGTCCATCGTCGGTGCCGGTATGGAAACGCACGAGGGCGTGGCGGCGCAGATGTTCGAGGCGCTGTCGGATGCCAACATCAATATCCGTATGATCTCCACCTCCGAGATCAAGATCTCTGTGCTGATCGATGCGGATGACGCTGAGCGTGCCGTGGCGGCCGTTCACGCAAAATTCTTCGAGTAATTGACGCTTTAGCAGGGCGGAGGCGAGTCTCCGCCCTGCTTTTTTCCACACCTGAAGAGGGGAGGGGTAGATTTTGGAAATCCTATATGAGGATGAACGCCTGTGGGTATGTGTAAAGCCGGTAGGCTTTTCATCCGAGGATACACCGGATGCGCAGAGTGCTCCGGCTGCGCTGCATGAACAGACCGGCGCTGCCTTTGTTGGTGTCGTTCATCGGCTGGATATGGTGACCGGTGGCGTAATGGTCTATGCCAAAACACCGGGGGCGGCGGCTCAGCTTTCAGCCGCTTTTGCGGAAGGAAAGACCGCGAAGATCTACCTTGCTGTCATTGAGGGGAAACCCGAAAAACCGGAAGATACCTGGAAAGATCTGCTGTTCTTCGATCGCCGCAAGGGTAAATCTTATGCGGTCGATCGCCCGCGCAAGGGCACAAAGGAGGCGGTGCTGGATTATCGGGTGATCGACTCGGTCGAAACGCCCAAGGGCATCCGCACGCTGGTGAGCATCCGGCTGCACACCGGACGTACGCACCAGATCCGTGCACAGTTCGCTTCCCGAAAACTACCCCTTTGTGGCGACGGTCGCTATGGTGGGCGAGATAATGCTTGTTCGCCGGCGTTGTGGTGTCACGAACTTTCCGTATTAGATGTAAAGGGCACTTCCTTGCCGCCGCAAAACTACCCGTGGAATCTGTTTTCGCTCTAATTCCCCCTATATCCATCTCCTATCCCGATGCTGCTATCAGCGTCGGGATTGTTGTTTTGACGAGAAATGAATGGCAGGAGTATACATTTTGCACAATATTTACCAAAACTCTTGCAAAATAGAAAACGATGTGTTATAGTTATTTTGTAATACTTTATTTTGGACGGTCATGCCGTCCAAAGCGCATGCTCTCATTTTTTTCTGTGGAGGAATGGTTATGGTTCAATTCAAATCTTGCTCCAAGCGTGTGCTGGCGACAGTGCTGTCGGTCGTGATGCTGATCGGCATGCTGCCGGCCATTCTGTTGCCTGCGGCGGCAGACACAGGCGTGGGCACCGATCCGGGTACCGAGATCACGGCTACCCACATCGGCAGCAATCTGCTTTCGAACAGCGGCTTCGAGTCAACCTCTTGGGGATCGCCGGCCAACTGGTCAACGATCAGCTCGAGCACGTCGTCGTCCCGGCAGAGCAATACTGTCCTTAGCGGCAGCTACGCCGGTCAGATCAAGCGTGCAACATCACTGTCTTCGCCGAACCGCTTGGGCATTTATTCCAGCAGCGTGTCGGTGACCGGCGGTGCTACCTACGAATTCGGCGTGTCGGTACATAGCCCGAACACGGCGACCTCGTTGGCATACGCGGCGCTGGTGCAGAGCACCGGCACCACCACGTGGTCGACGGCGGTGCAGGGCAGCACGGCTAACTGGACCAAGCTGTCCGGTATTATCACGCTGGATCCGGCTACTACCTCGGTGACGCTGTATATTTATTTTTATAATACCGATGAGAGTACCAACACCGATACGTGGTACGTGGACGATGCGTTTTTGTATCCGACCACCGCGCAGCTGGTGACCTCGTCCGATAGCACGCTGAACGCCTCGTTTGATAGCAATATCAACACGTGGGCATTGCATCAGCGCCGTGCCGCTTCGGATGCCGGTATTTCGACGGCTGCTTTCCGTCAGGCGACGAACGTCTACCGCACGGGCAGCGGCAGCTTGTATGTCGGTAAAGACAGTCAGGCAAGCGACGTCTATGTGGATTCGTCCGTCAAAATGGCGGTCACCGCCGGCGAGGAATATAGCTGGGGCTTGTGGTACACCAGCCACGACAGCTCGGTTTCCGCGCGCCTGGACGTGGTGCTGTATAATGCCGACGGCACGCAGATCGGCACGTTGAGCGGCCGTGAATTCATGCTGTCCCGCGGCGATACGCTGTCTGCATGGAAACAGGTTGCCACCACTATGGCTATGCCGGCAAACGCCGCGTACGCCAGCTTCCGTCTGGTGCTGCCGTCCGGCCGTGCACAGCTCTTTGTGGACGATATATTTGCCTACCAAACCACCGGTAAGACCTACGTGGGCACGGTGACCAATGGGGCAGAGGTGTCGGTGAACGAGCTGCTGCCTGCCTATACCTATTCTGCCAACATGGCCGGTTCGTTTGCGTTTACCGACCTTAACGGCCAGTCGCTGACCGGCATCACGGTCACCGCCGGCCAGGAATTTACCGTTCCGTCTGCGGCGATCACCAGCACCTTTACGCCGTCCGCTAGCGGACAGCTGGAGATCACGCAGGTGTATACCCCGATCGTTGACGATGCCGGTTGGACCGCACAGGTCGGCTGGTATCCGGAAAAAGAGCAGAACAGCGGTACGCCTTCGCTGACGTACTATCGCGTGCAGTTCAACGTGACCAAGAAGGTCACCAAAGCGGTCGCACAGTTGGCGGCATCCAACGGCATCAAGGGATTTTACATCAATAATGCCGGTGGCTTCTCCTTTACCGATACCGCGTTGACCGGTATCAACGCACATAAGCGGCTGCCTTCGCGTTACGTGGATGTCACCGCCAACATCGTCACCGGCAGCAACGTGCTGGCCACTGCCGCTTACCATACCGGCGACGGCAATGCCGCCGGCTTGATCGCGCAGATCGACGTGGTGTATGCCGACGGTACGACCGAGCGCTTCGGCACCGGTCTGTCCAACACGACCACCACCGTCAGCAAGATGACTGTTGCGGCCGGCGATGACCCGGATACGATCGTCGGTAACAACCAGGGCACCGGTTGGTATCTGATCTCCGACGGTAGCGGCTGGAGCTGGGTACCTGCGCAGCTTCGCGGCGTGCCGCCGCTGTCCGGTGGCATCGGCTCTATCGCTTACGAGTGGAGCTACAATTTCGTGGCAGAGCGTCCGTCGCTGAAGCCGACGGCTACCAAGACCTTCTCCGGCACCGCCGGCCAGAAGGTGACCGCCACTCTGCCGTGCGTGAATATCGACGGCACGGTGGGCGATACCATTCGCGCCCGTGTGTACATGGGCGATACGTATTACGCCACGGTGGTGCTGTCTACCAAGATCGATGCCACCGGCGTTGCCGACGGCAACGGTCTGTTGGTGATGACCATGACCGTGCCGGATTACCTGCCGACCGGTACGTATACGGTCAAGCCGTATGCGTGCGATCTGGCGTTGACCGATGCGGCGAGCGATTCGCTGTTTACGCTGACGCTGTCCGCAGCCGGCAAATCGGCAGCTACCGCGCAGGTGGGGCCGGACACCAATGGAGCGGTCCGCCTGACCGTCAATGGCTCTTCCTGCAGTCCGGTTATGTATCTGCGCACCTTTGCACAGGCGGCCGGTTATTACGACTACGATGAGCTGAAGACCTTTGCGGCCAGCGGCATCAAGCTGTACGGTACGTACGGTGGCATGCTGGGTAACGTCGGCACGACGGGTGCGACGGCCATCTGGAATGAGGATGGCAGCATCAACACGGCGGCGCTGGATAAAGAGGTCTATGAAATTCTCGATATCAACCCCAACGCCATGGTGCTGTTCAGCATCGATATGGATGCGCCGGATTGGTGGAAGACCGCCAACCCGGACGAATGCTATACCTATACCGATAATAACGGCGTTGCCGGTCAGACGGCGGTTTCGTGGGCTTCCACCAAATACCGTACCGAGGCAACGGCAGTGGTCGAAAAGATCGTCACGTATCTGTATAACACCGCGCCCTACCGTCACCGTCTGTTTGGTGTCCGTTTTACCGGCGGTAACACCTATGAGTGGTTGATGGAAGGTATGCATCAGGGTGAGTTCGACGGTACGGATGCGATGGTGAATGCGCTCAACACCAAGCTGGGCACGTCGTATACCGCCGACCAGATCAAGACCTACACGACCACAGCCGGTAACATTGCTCTGATCGATACCACGACCACAGCCGGTCAGGTAGCTTACGCCTACCATCAGCTGTTGTCTCAGTCGATCACCGACAGTATTCTGGCTTATGCCACCGCTGCCAAGACGGTCACCGGTTCCAAGTGGATCACTGGTGCATACAACGGCTATCTGTGGAACTTCGATTCGGCCGAGGCGCTGGGTGCCGCGCACACCACCGTGGACGATCTTCTGGAAAGCACCGCGATCGACTTCATTTCTTCGCCGGTCACCTACGGTGAGCGCACCGAGGGTTATTATCCGACCGGTATGGCGCTTTCCGAGAGCGTGCAAGCGCACGGCAAGCTGTACATGCTGGAGCAGGATAACCGTACCATGCTGACCAAGGCCGGCAATTCCGAGGCCAACTCGGTCGGTCAGGCCGATACCACCAAGGATACCGTCGATCAGCTGATCCGCGATACCACGGTAGATATGGTCAAGAATAACGGTTTCTGGATGCTGGATATGAACGGCGGCTGGTTTAACAGCCCCGCTATCACCTCCGCTTTGGCGCAGGTCAAGCAGGAATACGATGTCAGCCTGTCGCTGAATACGAGTAGCAACAGCGAGATCGCGGTCATCGTGGGCGACGATACTTACGATTATTTCTACGACGGCCTGCTGGCCGGCAACGATTCCTATTCCGCCTATCTGCTGGAAGCGCTGTACACCAAGCAGCGCCAGGAACTTGCAAAGCTCGGCACTTCCTACGATACGCTGGCTCTGAGCGATCTGGAGCATGCGGATCTGGATCTGTCTTCCTATAAGCTGATCGTTGTGCTGTCGCCGTTTGGCATGACCACGGCGCAGGCGGATCTGCTGAAGAACAATAACCGCACCGTGCTGTGGGTGTACCTCCCGGGCGGCGCGGCCAACGTGTCTGCCATCACCGGTATGTCGGTATCGGTAGGCGACGATCTGGCCCCGATGCAGGCGACCTACACGGCGAATGGCGATACCTATACCTTTGGTACTTCGTCGATCGCCACCGGTCCGAAGGCCACCGTTTCCGGCGGTACCACGCTGGCCACCTATCCGGACGGCTCGGCGGCGGTTGCCTCGGTTGCAGGCAGCGGCTACACCTCCGTTTATGCGGCTGTTCCGGGTGTTCCGGCAGCACTGCTGCGCGAGCTGGCCGATGCGGCCGGTGTGCATCGCTACATCAACGATAAGGACGCCATTGTCGAAACCAACGACAGCTACGTGTCGGTTACCGCGCTGAACGCCGGTACCCAAACGATCACGCTGCCGGCTGCCAAATATGCGTATAACGTGTACACCGGCGAATCCTACGGCTCGGTGAGCAGCATCGACGTGTCGCTGGATGCCAACGAAACGGCGCTGATCCGTGTGACCGATGAGAATACCTCGACGGTTACGCAGACGCCGAGCGACCACACGCCGTCTACCTATCCGCGTCCGGACGTGCCGGATGCCTACGCCAACATCGTTTCCACAAATGGCGACTTCAGCAATGGCGTGACCGGTCAGTATATCAGTAACAGCTCGCTCATCACCGGCGTGGACGGCATGGCGAAGTTTACCGGCAACTCCTATATGACCGTGTATACGACGGGGGCTGTACCCGGCTATACCTACACCTTCTCCATGTGGTACTGGTTGGCGGATGCAGTCAACGCCAACGGCAACAAGCCGCAGTTCCTCATCCAGGGCCATACCAACGGCAGTTCGGGCAACTACAAAGCCAAGTACGTCACCGGCATGTCCAACATGAACGGCTGGGCACAGCTCACCTGGGAATATACCGTTCCGGAAAGCGCCGATGCTACCGCGCTGTACTTTGATATCTTCAGTATCGAGAAATCCTCTGCTTCGGGAGTCAGCGGCTCGCTGTACGTGGACGATATCACGGTATATAACCCGAATGTCGCCTCCACCGATCCAGTGTATATC
>JAFUPS010000153.1 GCA_017481085.1 Clostridia bacterium
ATGATCCAGTTTGACATTGAGGGACGCGCGGTGCTTGACCTGTTTGCCGGCTCCGGCCAAATGGGGATCGAAGCGCTCAGCCGCGGCGCACGAAGCTGCGTGTTTGTGGAAAGCGCCGCCGATGCCGCTGCTATCGTCAAGAAGAATCTGCTGGCCACCAAGCTGACCGACCGCGCCACCCTGCTGCAGCGGGATGCGCTGGATTTCTGCCGACATCCCATGGGGAAATTCGATATTGTGTTTCTCGACCCACCCTATGCGGCCGGGTTGCTGGAAACGGTTTTGCCGGCGGTGACCGCCATTGTCAACCGCAGCGGCACGATCATCTGCGAGACGTCCCCCGAAACCGAACTGCCGGAAACGGTGGGTGAGTTTGAGGTCGTGCGCGATAAACGGTACGGGCGGTCGCGCATTCGCGTTTATCGCCGTCCGCTTGCAGATGCATAAGAAAGAAGGAACTGTTATGAAACTTGCCGTTTGTCCGGGTAGCTTTGACCCGGTGACCAACGGACATCTGGATATCATCCGCCGCGCGGCCAAGCTGGCCGACCGGGTGCTGGTGGTGGTGATGACCAACGCCATCAAAAATCCGCTGTTTTCCATGGAAGAACGCATGGAAATGCTCCGCCGCGTGACCGCCGATCTCCCCAACGTAGAGGTGGACGCCTTCGACGGCCTGCTGGCCGATTACACCCGTCAGGTGGGTGCGGACGCTATCGTTAAGGGACTTCGCGCAACGTCGGACTTTGAGTATGAGTTCCAGATGGCGCTCACCAACCGTCAGCTCGGCGCTACCGCCGAAACGGTGTTTCTCACCACCAGCGCGGAAATGATGTTCCTGTCCTCCAGCCTGGTGAAGCAGGTAGCCGCCTACAACGGCGATATTTCGGAATTTGTTCCGGCAGAGGTGCTGGATCTGGTTATACAAAAAATGAAAGGATGAGTGACTATGAACGTAGAAGAATTGCTCGACCAAATTGACGATATGCTGGATAAGGCCATGAGCATTCCGCTCACCGGCGGCAAGTGCCTGGTGGACGCCGAGGCTCTGCGCGATACGCTGGATGCCATTCGTGCCAATCTTCCGGCCGAGATCCGCAATGCCAAAGCCATCGTGGCCGACCGCGCTGAGATCGTGGAAGAGGCCAAGAAGGAAGCGGAACAGATCGTGCGCCGCGCGGAGGAACGCGCCCGCGTGATGATCGCAGAGGAAGAGGTCACCAAGCAGGCGCAACAGCAAGCCCATGAGATGCTTAATCAGGCACAGCTCAAGGCTCGTGAGATGCGCAAGGGCGCGATGGATTTTGCTGAGGATATTCTCAACCGCACCGAGGAAGTGCTGGTGGGTAACGTCGGTGAGATCCGCAAGGTCCGTTCGGCCATCCGCGCTCCCAAAGCCCCCATTGAGGAATAAGAAAAAATCCCGTCCATCACGGACGGGATTTTTTAATGCAAAATTATAGGCAAACCCAGTAGGGAGCGACGCCCTCGTCGCTCCGCCCTGCTACACATTATTCCGAAACGATATTTTCCTTGCCGATGATCTCGCGCAGATGTGCCTCCAGCCGCGCCTTGGCTTTGCGGGGAATATACACCGCCAGCGTCAGGCAAGCAATAAAGATCACCGCCAGCACCAACGCAAACAGCGACAGCGATACCGCGTTGAACGCCAGCTCCGGATTGGACGTCACGGCGATCTGCACAGCCGCAACCGACAGCATCCCGAAGAAATACAGCAGCACGCCTGCAACGATACCGACAGCCGTCAGCAACCCATAAGCGCCGGTGCTGCGGCGCACCTTCCACGACACGTCACAGCCGGCATCCGTCTGCGTCAGCGTGCCGAACGCCATCGGCAACAGCGGATTGAAATTCGCCTTGCCGATCTTCAGCCGAAAGCTCTTGCGGTCGGTCTTGCCGGAGGGGAACAAGCCCTCCTTGGTCACGTGCGAACCCACCGCCCATTCCGGTGCGGTCTTGTGCGCAAAACGATCACGGAATTCCATAATGGATAACGTTGTTTTCAGTTGCATAAGTCCATCTCTCCTTTGCAAGGAATTATACCATACTTTACCGACGAGGTCAACGCCTGCCCTTGTATACACACAAAAAATCCCGGCCGCCATGGCCGGGATTTTTCTTATTTCTCGTAAACCGCCCACATGATGTTGGTGGCGTGGTCGGATACACGCTCCAGGTCGGTGAGCAGGTCGATGAAGTTCATGCCGAGCTGGGCGTTGCACTTATGCCCCGACAATCGCTTGACGTGGTTGCCACGGTACATCTGTACCACTTCGTCGATCGTCTCCTCCTGCTCCACAATGGAATCCGCATCCGCCTGCGTGCGGTCGGCATTGGTGAAGTAGGCGATCGTATCGTCCAAGATCCGCTTGATGCGCGCCTGCACGTCACGCAGCTCGCCCATGGCATCCTCCGAATACTTCGGCGGCTCGTTGCCGTTGATCTGCGCATATTCCATCACGTTTTCAGCGTGGTCGGAAATACGCTCGAAGTCGTTGACCACGTGGAACATTGAACCGATGGTTGCACTGTCCTCCTCGCTCAGGTCGCACATCTGTATGCGGATAAGGTAATCGGTGATGTTGTGATTGAGGTAGTTGACCATTTCCTCGGTCTTTTTGATGCGCTCCTGCTTTTCAACGCTCGGGTCGAAGTAATCCTCCATTGCCAGCACCATGTTGTCGCAGGCCAGATGAGCCATTCGCTCGATCTCCTTCTGCGCATGCAGCACCGCCAGCGCCGGCGTGTTGAGGATACGCTCGTCCAGATACTGCAAGGAGAACTCTTCCGTCGGCGCTTTGTCCTTGATGATCTTTTCCGCAAACTGCGCGAGATACTTGACAAACGGCATCATCAGCAGCGTGTTAAGCGTATTAAACGAAATGTGGAATACCGCGATCTGCATCGCCGGGTTACCCGGGGCGATCGCCTCCACCACCGTGCTGATAGCCGGTGCACCGATGAGCCAGCAGATCGGTAGCCAAATGATCGTACCGATGGCATTGAGCAGCAGATTGGAGACCGCCGCACGCTTAGCAGAGGCATCCGAGCCGAGACCGGCAAGCAACGATACCACGCACGTACCGATGTTCTGACCGAACACGTTGAAGATGGCCGCACCGATGAGCATGACCGGCGGATCGGTGGATACCATCGACTGCAGAATGGCCACACCGGCAGAGGACGATTGCAGCGCCGCCGCCATCACCACGCCCATCAGCATGTTGAGCACCGGAATATCCGCCACCGCGCTCAGCGCGTTTTTAAACGGATCCCACGTGGCAAACACGCCCATGCCTTCCTTCATGGTCTCCATGGAGAAGAACAGCAAACCGAAGCCGAAGATGACCATACCCACGTGGTTGTACATCTTCTTTTTGAAGAACATCAGCAGCAACGCGCCCACAAAGATGAGCACCGGTGCCACCACGCCGATATCCAGACCAATAAGGAACGCCGTAATAGTAGTACCGATATTTGCACCCATGATGATGTAAAACGCACGCTTACCGTCCACCAGCTTGGCGTTAAGGAAGCCCATGACCATCACGATGGTCGCCGCCGACGACTGAATGACCGCCGTCACCAGCGCACCGACCAGCAACGCCAGGAACGGGTTGGAGGTCACGCCTTCCAGAATACTCTTCATCTTGGAGCCGGCAACCAGCTCCAGACCGTCACCCATCAGCTTCATGCCAAACAGCAAAATGCCGATGCCGCCAAGCAGCTGGACTAACGCCATCAAAATTTCGGTTGTGGTTAACATAGAACTTCCTCCGTGGCCGGGAATGCATACCGGTATTATTATACTTTAAATAACGGTCGAAATCAACGATTTTTTTCCGATTCTTCCCAAAACCCCTCGCTTTTGCTCGAAGCCACCGGACGCACGTCTGTATGTTTATGCATTAATCGTGCATAAACAGCGTATTTATGCATAATATATGCATCATTCCGTCGCCTTTATGCACCTTTATTGTATTGTAATTTGGCGGTTTTGACGATTTTTAAAAAATCGAATAAATATTCAGTTTTTTCTCTTGCATTTTGGGTAATTGGGTGTATAATGGATAACATGAAATGACGTCTGCGTTTGCAGGCACAAGGAGGAAATCAATTATGTCTGATATCAAAAAGGTCGTGCTCGCCTATTCCGGCGGCCTGGATACGTCCATCATCATCCCGTGGCTGAAGGAAAACTACAACAACTGCGAGGTCGTGTGTGTTTCGGGCGACGTCGGCCAGGGCACCGAGCTGGACGGTCTGGAGGAAAAGGCCATTGCCACCGGCGCTTCCAAGCTGATCGTGCTGGATCTCAAGAAAGAGTTCGTGGAGGACTACATCTGGCCGACGCTCAAGCTGGATGCCAAGTATGAGGATTATCTGCTGGGTACGTCGTTTGCGCGTCCGTGCATCGCCGAGCATCTGGCAAAGGTGGCGCTGGCCGAGGGCGCAGACGCCATCTGCCACGGCTGCACCGGCAAGGGCAACGACCAGGTCCGTTTTGAGCTGACGCTCAAGGCGTTTGCGCCGGATCTGAAGATCATTGCCCCGTGGCGTGAGTGGGATATCAAATCCCGTGAGGAGGAGATCGAGTACGCCGAGGCGCACAACATCCCGCTGAAGATCAACCGCGAGACCAACTATTCTAAGGACAAGAACCTGTGGCACCTGTCGCACGAGGGCATGGACCTGGAAGACCCG
>JAFUPS010000154.1 GCA_017481085.1 Clostridia bacterium
GTCACCTTCGACCGCAACGAATTCCGCGGCGTGGAATCGGTATCGGTGCAGATCAAGGATATCGTGTTTGCCGATCTGGATATAGATGCCACCATTGCCGCCTGCCAGGATATGGATTGTCTGGCGCGGGGCGAACATCCCTTAGCCCACACTGCCGCTGCGCTGATGCCAACACGCGAGCAATGCGGCGTGCTGTATAAATATCTGCGCGCCGCCGGTGGATTTGCCGGTCGGCCGGAGAAGCTGTTCCATACGCTGCACGAGGCGTTCCCGATCACCGGCACACTACTGTGTGCGCTGGAAATTCTGCATCAGGCAGAGCTGTTGAGCATCACCGAAGATGCCGGCAACATTGTCTGCACTCTGCTGCCTGCCACCGGCAAAGCGGATCTGACCGCCACGCCGCTGATGAAAACGCTTATTTCTTTCTCCTGAGAGGAGTGTTCCCCATGGTCAACAAGCAAGACCTGATAACCGAACTGAAACGACAGATCATCGCCAGCGAAAAGCCATACGATCTGCCGGAGATCGAGCGCGCCCTGGTTTATGCGGATAACGCACATGCCGGGCAGTTCCGCTCGTCCGGTGAGGAATATATCTGTCACCCCATTTCGGTTGCGACCATCGTAGTGGAGCTTGGCCTGGATACCCCCAGCGTGCTGGCCGCGCTGTTGCACGACGTGGTGGAGGATACACCCGTCACACATGAACAACTCGCCGCCGATTTCGGTGAGGAGGTTGCCCAACTGGTGGAGGGGCTCACCAAGCTCGCCAAGATCCCCTATTCCACACGCGAAGAGCAGCAGGCCGAAAACGTACGCAAAATGCTGTTGGCGATTTCCAAAGACGTCCGCGTCATCCTCATCAAGCTGGCCGACCGTCTGCACAACATGCGCACGCTGGATGGCCTTAAAGAGCAAAAACAGCGCGACGTTGCCAAGGAAACGATGGATATCTTCGCGCCGCTGGCGCATCGGTTGGGTATCCGTCACATTAAGGAAGAGCTGGAGGACCGCGCACTGCACGTGCTCGATCCCATTGCCTATGCGGAAATTGAGGAGGCCATCGCCCTGCGCCGCGAGCAACGCGAGCCGTTCCTCAAGCAGATGCAGGAAAACATCCGCGAACGCCTGACCGCCGCCGGCCTGAAGCCCACCATTACCGGCCGCATCAAGAGCATCAACAGCATCTATCGCAAGATGTACGTGCAAGGCTACGCCTACGACGAGATCTACGATATCTACGCGGTGCGTATCATCGTCGACGAGGTCAACGACTGCTATAACGCGCTGGGCATCGTACACGAAATGTTCCGTCCGTTGCCCGGTCGCTTCAAGGATTATATCTCCACCCCCAAATCCAACCTGTATCAATCGCTGCACACCACCGTCATCGGCAAGGAAAAGGTGCCGTTTGAGGTGCAGATCCGCACGTGGGAGATGCATTTTACCGCCGAATACGGTATCGCCGCGCATTGGAAATACAAGCTCGGCATGAACCGCAAGGATAAGCTGGAGGAGCGCCTGGCATGGGTGCGCCAGTTTATCGAAACGCAAAAGGATGCCGAAGATCCCACCGATATCGTGCAGGCCATCAAAACCGACCTGTCCTCGGACGATACGTTTGTGTTCACCCCTAAGGGCGACGTCATCACGCTGCCGGAGGGAAGCACGGTCATCGACTGTGCGTATGCCATCCACACCGCCGTCGGCAACCGCATGACCGGCGCCAAGGTGGACGGCCGCATCGTGCCGCTCACCTACAAGGTGCACACCGGCGAGATCGTGGAAATTCTCACCTCGCCGCCGCCGGGACGCGGTCCCAGCCGCGATTGGCTGAATATCGTGACCACATCGGAGGCCAAATCCAAAATCCGTGCGTGGTTTAAGCGGGAACGCCGCGAGGAAAACATCGAGCGCGGCAAGGATATATTGGAAAAAGCCATGCAACGCGATAACATCCGCCCCACGCCGGAACAGCTGAACGAGCTGCTGGAAACAGAAGCCCGCCGCCAGCATTGCAACAGCGTAGACGATCTGTATGCCGCCATTGGCTATGGTGGCCTGATCACCAGCCGTATTATGCCGCATATCCGCGACCACTATGCGCGGATGGTCAAGGTCGCTCCCTCTGCGGACGATCTGCTTGCGCAACAGCGACCGGACAATAAACCGCGCCGCAAAAGCAAGGGCGGCGTGATCATCGACGGTGATCTGGGCGATTGTCTGGTGAAATTCTCCCATTGCTGTAATCCGTTGCCGGGCGACGACATCATTGGCTTTATCACGCGCGGCACGGGTGTTTCCATTCACAAACGCACCTGCCGCAACGTACCGACCGATCTGGAAAACTGTGCCGAGCCGCAGCGCTGGGTACACGCTTCCTGGGCGGCGGATACCACCGGCCAGTTTAAGGTGACGCTTACCATTTTGTGCTCCAGCCGCGAATCCATGCTGGCCGACGTGCTCAGCCAGATGGTGGCGCTGCACATCCCGGTGCATGCGGTGAATGCACGCGACGTGGATAACGACAACGCCATGATCACCGCCACTATCGAAGTCAACAGCATGGAGCACTTAAACGGTGTGCTGCAACGACTGGAAAAAGTCCCCGGCGTGATCGACATCCGCCGCTAAAAAAGGAGTTTCGTTTATGCGATTGGTTTATCAACGGGTGTCCGCCGCTTCGGTGACGGTCGACGGTCAGGCGATCGGAGAGATCGGCCCGGGCGCGGTGCTGTTGCTCGGCGTGCAGGACGGCGACACACAGGCGGAAGCGGATCTGCTGGTACGCAAAGCCGCCGAGTTGCGCGTATTCTCGGATGAAAACGGAAAGTTTTCCTATTCGTTGCTGGATATCGGCGGCGAGGCGTTGGTCGTTTCCAACTTCACGCTGTATGGCAACTGCCGCCACGGTCGCCGTCCGGAATTTATTTCCGCCGCCCGACCGGAAACCGCCGAGCCGCTGTATAACTACTACGTCGAAAAGCTCCGTGCCGCCGGCGTAGCACACGTGGCCACCGGCGAATTCGGCGCGGATATGAAGCTGACCATTCACGGTGACGGGCCGGTAACCATCTGGCTGGACACCGACGATTTGAAGAAAAA
>JAFUPS010000017.1 GCA_017481085.1 Clostridia bacterium
ATTCGGACGGTCCTGCACCGGCATCACCTTCACGTCGCCGTCTTTCACGACCAAAAACGCCACCGGCACAACGTTGACACCGGCACCGCTGCCGCCGCCGAACGGCTCACCGGCCGTCTTGGTCGGCAGATCGGCACCACCGCCTACAAAGCCACAACTGATACGCGATACCGGGACGACGGTCACACCGTCCAGCACCAGCGGCGTACCGATGACGGTATCCGCGCTGACCATGTTGCGCACTTTTTCCATCGAGATGCCCAAAACATCCTGCACGTTCTTACTCATATCTTCTTACCTCCCGTAAGCTTACACGGTTTCTTCTTCCGCCGGCTGATCGTCGATGAGATCCTCCAGCGTCGGCTCGGCCGGATATTCCGGCATGGCGTCTACCTCGCCCTTTTCCTCTGCGGATTGCGGCAGAGGCGGCAGATCCTCCAGCGATTCCATACTGAAGCAGCGCAGGAAATGCTTGGTAGTACCATACAGCAGCGGACGGCCGGGCATTTCCAGACGGCCGCGTTCCTCAATGAGGCCTTTGAGCATCAGGCCTTGCATGACCGCTGAGCAATCCACGCCACGTACCTGCTCGATACGCGAACGCGTGACCGGCTGGTTATACGCAATAATCGCCAGCACTTCCATGGCTGCCTGCGACAGCGGCGTGTTGCGGCGAAGATCCATTGCACGGCGGACATAGGACGCGTAATCGCGTGCCGAGCACATCTGATAGGCATCGTCCAGCTTGACGATGATGATGCCGCCGCCGCGTTTGCGGTAGTCCTCCACCAGATCATCAGCCACCGCCTTGATGATATTCTTTTCCATTTCAACCGCTTCGGCCAACCGGTCCAACTCGACCGGCTCACCGCTGGCAAACAAGATCGCCTCGATAGCGGCTTTATACTGTTTCGATTCCATCAGCCGACGTTACCTCCATTTCCATTTCTTCGCCTTCTTGATAGTCACCGACCATCTGCACTTCCATTGCTTCGCCTTCGCCGCTGACGTGCACACGCTTGACCTTGATAAGCTCCAGCAATGCCAGGAACGTAGCGACCAACTCAGATTTGCTTTCGGCACGCTCGAACAACGAGCGATATTTGACCTGTTTCTTTTGATACAAATGCCGCAGCACGTAGGTGATCCGCGACGACACCGACACGATCTTCCGCGTGACGATATTGCGAATGGATTGCTCCGGCGGCGGAAGCTCGCGGCGTTTGCGACCGGCGGCGGCTAACAGCGCATCCAACACCGTTTCGGGTGGATGCACGCGTCGGTAGGTCTGATCGGGCTCGATCTCCTCCGGCTCACGGATGAACAGATCTGCGCCGATATTTCGGGCCGCCAACAAGCGAGCGCATTCCTTGCACAGCTGATAGCTGATAAGCTCTTCCGAAAGTGCCAGCTTGAGCTGCTCGGTCTCCTCGTGCTTGGGTAACAGCATGGTGGATTTGATATACACCAAGCGGGCCGCCATATCGAGGAATTCGCTGGCGATCTCCATGTTGACTTCCTGCATCATACGGATGGTATCCATATACTGCTGCAACAGCTCGGCAATGGGGATATCGTAGATATTCAGTTTATTCTTCTGCACCAACGTCAGGAGCAGATCAAGCGGCCCTTCGAAGTTAGGCAGCTTATATGAGATGGCATCCATAAACAAGGACTCTCCTATTCAAGATCAAAACAAATTCGGCAGGCCGGTCAGCAGGCACAGCAAGCCACCGATCCAATGGCGCAGGAAATCCAGCGGTACGTCCAGCACGCCGGTAAACAGCAACACGAAAATACCCATGGTAATGTAGCGGCTGCAGCGTTCCAGCGCAAACACCCATTTATCCGGCAGCAGCACTGAGAAGATACGCGATCCGTCCAGCGGCGGGATGGGCAACAAATTGAATACCGCCAGTCCGATGTTGATGCCTGCAAAGACATCGACAAAAATCAGATATAGGTACTTGGTCAGCTCGGAGTCGAGGTATACGGTGTTTCCGGCCGTCAGTATATCGCCGCCGGAAATCAGCAGATAAATGCGAAACACCAACAGTGCCGCGTACGCCATCAGCAGATTGGAAAGCGGACCGGCCAGCGCGGTGACCGCCATGCCGCCCTTGGGCTTCATGCGACGGAAGTTATACGGATTGACCGCCACCGGCTTAGCATAACCGAAACCGCACAGCACCAGCATGATGGCACC
>JAFUPS010000155.1 GCA_017481085.1 Clostridia bacterium
CCCATCACCATGGTCTCCAACGGCCCGGGACGCGATGCACTCATCTATCGCTAAACTGTATAACGGTCATCGGAGGACTTGTGATCGGAATCACAAAGTCGGATAAGATGTCGAGTGCGCTCGGTCAACAGCATCGAGCGCATTTTTTATGCAGACGTTCAAAGGAGCTATATGAAAATACAACTATCCGATCATTTTACATACAAACGGTTGTTTCGCTTTGTGTGGCCGTCCATTATCATGATGGTATTTATCTCTGTCTACGGCGTGGTGGACGGGCTGTTTGTTTCCAATTTCGTGGGAAAAACGGCGTTTGCGGCGGTCAATCTCGTCATCCCTTTTACCATGGTGCTGGGAGCGATCGGCTTTATGCTCGGTACCGGCGGTAGCGCGTTGGTCGCCAAAACGCTGGGCGAAGGCGATAACGAGCGCGCCAACCGCTATTTTTCCATGCTTATTTACACGGCGCTGATTTTGGGCGCTGTCATTGCCGCCGCCGGCATTGCCGTTATGGATCCGGTGGTACGGCTGATGGGCGCGGAGGACGAGCAAATGATCGCCGATTGCGTCACCTATGGGCGCATTTTGCTGCTGGGATTGCCGGCGTTTATGCTGCAAAATATGTTCCAAAGCTTTTTGGTGACCGCCGAAAAGCCGACCATGGGACTGATCGTTACTGTCAGCGCCGGCGTAACCAACATGGTGCTGGACGCCGTGCTGATCGGCCTGCTCCCCTGCGGTGTAGCCGGTGCGGCGGCGGCAACTGCCATCAGCCAATGCGTGGGCGGCATCGTGCCGCTGGTGTTTTTCATCCGCCAAAACGGAACGCCGCTGCGGTTGGGCAAGCCCTCGTTTGACGGAGGTGCGCTGTTGCAGACCTGCGGCAACGGATCCTCCGAACTGCTTTCCAACGTCTCCATGTCGCTGGTATCGATGCTGTACAATTATCAATTGATGAAGCTTGCCGGCGAAAACGGCGTGGCGGCTTACGGCACGATCATGTACGTACAGTTTGTGTTTATCGCCATTTTCATCGGTTATGCCATCGGCACCGCGCCCATCGTCAGCTATCACTACGGCGCAGAAAACCACAAGGAGCTTAAAAATCTGCTATTCAAAAGCGTGTGGCTGATGATTGGCGGCGGCGTAGCGCTGATGCTGGCCGCTAACCTGCTGGCCGCGCCGCTTTCGCAGATCTTTGTAGGCTATGACGCCGAGCTATACGCCATGACGGAACGCGGATTTCGTGTACATTCCTTCTCGTTCCTGCTGTGCGGCTTCTGCATTTTCGGATCGTCGTTTTTCACCGCGCTCAACAACGGGGCGGTTTCAGCTATCATTTCGTTCCTGCGCACGGTAGTATTTCAGGTTTCGGCGGTACTCATCCTGCCGGTACTGCTGGGAATCGACGGTATCTGGCTATCGGTTTCGGTGGCCGAGCTGGCGGCGTTGCTTGTGACGGTCGTTTTTCTTGTCAAGCTGAAAAATCGCTACCATTATGCGTAAATTCTATTGATTTTTCAAAAATCGTGCATTATAATAAATGCGTTATATACACACCTTCGGCATCCCTTAAAGGAGGAATTTTCATGGAAAACAAACGTCCCGATTGTATGGAGCGCATCGTCACTCCGGCGCTTGCGCAAGCATTTATCGACGAACAGGTGGCAGAGATTCGCGCACAGGTCGGCGATAAAAAAGTGTTGCTGGCACTGTCCGGCGGCGTGGATTCGTCGGTAGTCGCAGCCTTGCTCATCAGAGCGATCGGCAAACAACTGGTATGCGTGCACGTCAACCACGGCTTATTGCGCAAAGGCGAGCCGGAGCAGGTCGTCAAGGTGTTCCGCGATGAAATGGATGCTAATCTGGTATACGTTGATGCGGTCGACCGGTTTTTGGACAAGCTCGCCGGTGTGGCCGATCCGGAAACCAAGCGTAAAATTATCGGTGACGAGTTTATCCGTGTGTTCGAGGAAGAAGCCCGCAAGCTCGATGGCATCGAGTTTTTGGCGCAGGGTACCATCTACCCCGATATTCTGGAAAGCCAGGACGGTGTGAAAGCGCACCACAATGTGGGCGGTCTGCCGGAGGATCTGCAGTTTGCGCTGGTCGAGCCGGTCAAGCTGCTGTATAAAGACGAGGTGCGCGTTGTGGGCGAAGCGCTTGGACTGCCGCACGGCATGGTCTACCGTCA
>JAFUPS010000156.1 GCA_017481085.1 Clostridia bacterium
ACCACGACCACCACGCAAAAGCCTCAGCAAGGCAGTCAGCCGACCAACGGAACAACCTCGGCCACCACCACGCAGGCAACGGATACCGGCAATACGGCGACGAATTCCACTACAGACTCGACCACACAGGCAACCGAGGAAACGACAACTTCCTCTGAGGAAACAACAACAACGTCGGCTGAGGAAACCACCACCACAGAACTGACCGACCCCACCACAGGTGGCGATGAAACACCAACCGAATGATATGAGGACATAATATGCGTGAAGTTATGTTAATCAAGAACGGCGAGCTTGCCATGAAGGGGCTCAACCGTTCCACCTTTGAGGTAGCGCTGGTCAAAAACCTGCATACCTCGCTAAAAAGCCTGGGCGAATTTGATATTCGCCGGGCACAATCCACCATTTTCGTTGAGCCACGCTCGGAAGATATCGACTGGGATCTGGCGTGCGAGCGCGTTTCCAAGGTATTTGGTCTGGCGGCGTTTACCCGCGCACGCCTTTGCGAGAAGGATATGGCGGTTATTTTGGAGAATACCGTCGATTATCTGCAGGATGCGTTGGAGGAGGTGTCCACCTTCAAGGTAGAAGCAAAGCGCGCCGACAAGACGTTTCCTTTGACCTCCCCCCAGATCTGTGCGACTACCGGTGAATATCTGCTGGAGAAGTTTCCGCATCTTTCGGTAGACGTGCATGAGCCGGAATTTACCGTCATGATCGAGATTCGCGATTTCGGTGCCTACATACACGCACCGCAAACACCGGGTGCAGGCGGCATGCCGGTGGGTACCGGCGGCAAAGCGGCCATTCTCATCTCGGGCGGCATCGACTCGCCGGTAGCGGCTTGGATGATGGCCAAACGCGGCATTGAGCTTTCGGGCATTCACTTTGCCTCTCCCCCCTACACCAGCGAGCGCGCCGAGCAAAAAGTACTGTCGCTCATTGGCAAGGTGGCGCAATATGCCGGCAAGATCCCGGTATATATCGTGCCGTTCACACACATTCAGGAAGAGATCGGCAAGCATTGCCCGGAGGATCTGTTCACCCTCATCATGCGCCGCTTTATGATGCGCATTTCGCAAAAGCTGGCGGATATTCACCATTGTGAGGCACTCATTACCGGCGAAAGCGTTGGGCAGGTAGCCAGTCAGACCATGACTGCCATCGCCTGCACCGAGGCGGTGTGCGATATGCCGGTATTCCGTCCGCTGATCGGCATGGATAAAGAAGAGATCATCCGTATTTCCCGGAAAATAGATACCTTTGATATTTCCATCCAACCATATGAGGATTGTTGCACGGTGTTCACCCCCAGACATCCACGAACACATCCGAAGCGCGATATGCTGGAGCTTGCGGAACAGGCTTTGGACGTGGATGCGCTGGTAGAAGAAGCGGTTGCCGGCGTGCGCCGCGTCATGATCTATCCGTAAGAGGAAGTGATTTCGATGGTAGTAACACATACTGCCGGCATTTACGGACTAAGCGAAAGCGAGATCCGTCAGCGGTTACAGCCGTTGACCATCCCCTATGAGTTAGTCGATAACGACGGGGAATTTCAACTGATCTTTTCGGCAGAGGATGCCCGCGAGGTCACCCACAAGCTCCGCGAGCTACTCAACGTCTATCTCTATGGCGTGGACGTTTCCAGCCTGCAGGCACGCGTGGTCCAGCTACTAGCGGCCAAAGGTTTTACGCTGGCTACGGCGGAATCCTGCACCGGCGGTATGCTCTCCGGCTTGCTGACAGCAGTGCCGGGGGCTTCCTCGGTATTCGAATGCGGTGTGACCGCATATTCCGCGGCCATCAAACACGAGCTCATAGGAGTTTCCGCCGACACCATTCGCCAGCACGGCACCATCGCCGCGCAAACCGCCGCCGAAATGGCAGCCGGCGTGCGCCGCGTGGGTCACGCTACTCTGGGCATCGGCATTACCGGCTCGGCAGGGCCGGCCGCCAGCGAGGGGCACCCGCCCGGAACGGTATTCGTGGCGTTGGCAGACGATAAACGCGTGTGGGGTAAGCTCATTCAGGTGGACGGCCAGACACTCGGTCGCGATAAAGTGCGCCGATTAGCGGTGTTGCAGGCTCTGGATCTGGCGCGGCGGTATTTGGAAGCGTGGCCCAACGTCATGGCCGGCGGCGAAGTGCTCTGCCCCATTGAGGACGAACCGGTTGCTCCACCGCAAGCACCGGTTAAGGAGCGCTCCTGGAAAGAACGGTTGCTGCCGAACGTGGAAAAAGGACGTGCCGCCAACTTCCGCTTGCTGACCATGTGGGCATTGACGGTATTGGGCGTATTAGCCGCCGTATGGCTACTGATACTCTATTTATTCTAAGCACAAAAAAAGGAAGCCGAGCGGCTTCCTTTTTTTTATTTGAATAATTCCTCATATTCGTCCGGTGGTTGCAGGAACGTATAGCGGAACAGCGAACAACCACCATACGCCGGCAAGCCGCGCAGATAGGTCACTTGACGGGTGATCTCACCGACAGTATAGTTGCCCTCGACGTATTTATACGGAGCGAGTGCCGCCCGAAGCTGCACGTCGGTACCGCCGACAGTGCGGGACCAGTAATCTGCCAAAGCGCTAAACGGTGCGCTTTTGTCATCCAAACTCCAATATAGCTGCGGCTCGATAAAATCGACGTACGAACCCTGCACCCACGCGACCGGATCGCAATAGATCTTGGAATAAGCTTCCATACCGTCTGTACCGGCATCGCTGTTTTTGCGGATACCGAACGGTGCCACGCCAAACAAGCACTCCGCGCGAAGCGCCTTCACGCGGTTGTAGCACGCTTTGATCAACTGATTGACACTGGCACGGCGAAAATCCGCCAGTGTTTTGCCTGCTCCGTACATAGCAAAAGCATCCGCATCGTCAAAAGCAATGCCGCCGTATGGGTAAAAATAATCGTCGAACACCACGCCGTCTACCGCATAGTTCTGTACGATCTCGGCTACGCCGTCCGCAATCATGGTACGCACCTCGGGCAAACCGAGATTGTAATAGGTCTTACCGTCCGAGCAGGAAACCGCGCGCTCCGGATAGAGCACCGCCGGATTGCTGCTGTGTAACACGTCCTCCTCCGTGTGGCGGACGCGTACCGGGTTGACCCATGCGTACAGCTTCAGCCCTTCGCGATGGGCGACCGTGAGCATATAATCCAGCAAGTCAAGCGGCAGCGCATCGCCTTGGTTTGGCACAACGTAGGCCGACGACGGAAAGATCGTCGACGGATAAAGCGCATCGCCGGACGGCCGCACCTGAAAATACACGGTATTCAACCCCATCGCCTTGGCGTTTGCCACGATAGCGTCGCATTCGCCTTTCAGCTGATCGGCGGAAAGCCCGGGAGCAGACGGGAAATCGAGATTGATAATGGAAGCCACCCACACCGCCTGCACCTCATCGACCGGCTTGGCCGGCCGTGTGGTCGTAGTGGTGGTGGGCGTCTGAGTTGTAGCAGTTGTAGTGGTAACAGTAGCAGTAGACATCGTTGCCGACGAGCCGGATGCCGCGGTCGCTGCCGTTGTCGTCGTTCCCGTCACAGAAGCAGAGGTCGTATCGCTCGGCAAGCCGGAGGACGGCACCGTGCTTGTGTCGGTCGTCGTTGCCGTTCCGGTTGTAGAGGCGGAAGTCGAGACGGTGGTGGTAGCGTTCGCCGGCACGTCATCCGGCAAAGCCGTACAAGCAGACAGCAACAACACGAACGTCAGCAACAAGCATACCGTTTTTTTCATCCCATACCACCCCTTTTCTCTATCATTATAACGGAGTAGAAACGCAAAAACAAGCGCAATGCGTCGGTTGGAAGCAATTACCGATTACTCGTATCGCGGAAGCGATACGATCTGCGGTGTATGTCCCAACGCCGGGATAACCTTTTCAACCATCTCCTCGGTGGGAATACGCAGACTGGAGGTATTGATACACGGATGACAGCCCACACAGGTATGCCCCAGCACGTCCTCGTCAATGAGCAGGCGCACACGGTGGTCCTTATCGTTCATCAGCCCCATAATGCTCACCGAGCCGGGCGTGACATCCAAAAACCTCTCCATA
Source organism: Clostridia bacterium (assembly GCA_017481085.1). Lineage (GTDB taxonomy): Bacteria > Bacillota > Clostridia > Oscillospirales > Acutalibacteraceae > RGIG426. Next base: position 4,071 of record JAFUPS010000156.1, read on the forward strand.
TACTCCGCCGATGCAAAGGATAGCCGCGATGAGCCGATCTGTGCCGACAGATCCTTGGTTTTAAACACCTTATCCCCCGGCATCATCAGCAGATAAAAATCCGTTTCCTGGCGGTTACACAGAAAGAGATTTTTGCAAATAACCGCTTCCAAAGCACTGTCGATCGCGCGGCACACCTCCATGCTCATAGCCGGCTCGTGATCTACACGGTAGTAGGTCACACCAAGCGAGTCGAGCAGGTCGTACACGCGGCGTTCCTTTTCCAAACGCTCGGCGGCATTCGCCGGGCGACCTTTTTCAGGTTTCATACAATCAGTTCTCCTTGCTTTGCTGGGATTGCTTATCGGTATCGATGCTGTTACCAAACACCACAAACCGGCTAAACAGATACTCGGTAACAAAGTTGATCAGCATGGTCAGCACCAGCACCAAATATTCGTTCCAGCCTACAGACGGACCGGTAAGCACCGCCGTCCACCACGTGGAAAGTGGTGTAAATACCAGGTAAAAACCGGCCACCTTCAGCATCGCGATCGGGACGTTGGCGGCCGAATGGAAGGTGAATTTGCGGTTTAAGGTAAAATTCCACAGCACCGACAAAATCAACGCCACCAAGTAGGACACCCAATGCTCGAGGTGCAAGACTTCTTCAAACAGCGTGAAGCTGACCGTCTGGATCAAGCCGGCGCTGATGGAAAACAGTACGAATTTAACGGTGCGCCAAATTTCTTTTTTGGTATCGGTCATGGCTGGTAGCTCCTTTCAAGCCGCCTTCTTGCGGTTGGCGATATAGGACGGCAAATACGGCGTTGCGTGAATGATGAGGTAGGCGATGTACACGATGATAACGGTCGCCCAATCGGGTAATGCCGCACCCAGCGGTGCGAGGAAAAACGAATTTAAGCGGAAAAACATGTAATCCGAGCCGACCGGCGAGAAGTTCACCGCGTGTGCCGCCAGCGACACGATCGCTGCCGGAGCCATGGGCAACAACGGTTGCCACCATTTGGTGATGCCGGTGAAGGCATGGTAGCGCGACAACAGCATGAGCAGCGCACAAAACACGATGGTGCTGTGATACAGCAACGTGTGCATACCGGCAAACGACAGGCAGGAATAGCTGCCCAGCACGTTCACCGGATAGACGAAGTTGATGGCACCGCCAAGAAATCCCAGCGTACATACGTAGCCGCACGCCGCAAAACGAACGTTGTCTTTGCCCCAGATGGCAAACGGCATGGCATACATAAAAATACTGCACGGATACAGCGGCACGTTACCGGTCCAGTTGAAATCCACCACGCGGCCGGTGAAGCTCTCCCACAAGATCTTCACGACCTCCAGCACCACGACCGTACCCCACAGCACCGCCATGACGGTGCGGACGGTCTTTTCGCTTTTGCGGGAGATAACGATCGCCATGGTGATAACAACCACCAGAAAAATCGCCGCAAACACGATATGCAGCGGTGTGAACAGCGTGCCGGGGATGGTATCCGCCGGCGGCAAAAAATCCTTATGTGTAAAGAAATTTGGCAACAGCTCCGAAAACGTCATAGCTGTTCTCTCCTTTCGGTCTCATCGGCAAAGTATTCGGGATGGGCCGACAGACGGTCGGCCTCGGTGATCTGGCGTATAACGCGGCACGGTACGCCGGCGGCCAGGCTATTTGGCGGAATATCCCGCGTGACGACCGATCCTGCACCGATGACACAGCCTTCTCCGATGGTCACGCCAGCACACACGGTCACGCTACCGCCAAGCCAGCAGTTGTCCCCCACCGTGATCGCTCCGGCACGCTCCAAATTGGTGACACAGCCGGTCTTTTCGTTAAAAAAGGGATTGCGGTCCTGGTAGCACAGCGGATGTATGGGTGTGAGAAACGAAGCATTTGGGCCGATAAACACGTTGCTTCCGATGCTCACCTTCCCCTCATCCAGCACGGTGAGGTTGAAGTTGGCATAGCTACCGTCGCCAAAGGTGGTGTTGCTGCCGAAATCAAAATAGATAGGGCCCTGCAGATAGACGTCCTTGCCACGGTTTGGCAGCAGCTCATCCAAAATCTGCTCGCGCTTTTCGGTCTCGGTATCGAAGGTGACATTATATTGCTGGCACAGCTTGTGAGCCTTGGTGCGCTCCTCCGGCATCCCCTCGCAAAACGGATCGTAGATCTTGCCGGCAAACATCTTCTCGCGTTCGGTCATAACGTGCTCCTTTTCGTGAATTTTCTACATTATACCACAGCCCCCGACGCACCGCAAGTGCAAGATTACGCCGAAGAATAGACGCCGTTTGACATTTTCGGGAATTACGCGCGCAAATTCAATTGTTTTTTATTAAAGAAGTCAATTGAATCTTGTTGAATAAACGCGTACAATGTAAAATAGGTAGTATTGTGGCACAAGCATGTGTCACACCGCTGAAGGTGTATAAGTAAGGAGTGGACAGAAATGAAAAACTACCCTAAACGAATTCTTTCTCTTTTGTTGGCCGCCGTCATGGTGGTCTGCCTGCTGCCCGCCGGCTTGATCGGCGCCGTCGCTGCTGAGCCGTCAGCTCCGACGCAGGAGGATTATGCCATTGTCGACGCGCTGTATGCCGAAATCCAGGCGATGGAGGATGCTCCCGCCAAGAAGAACAGCTCGGAAGCACAACTGGCCGATGCCGCCGAAGCGCTGGTGTTGGCATCCGACAACTATGTAGAGGGCTCGCTGGAGCGTAACGGCAACTTTTTCAGTTGGATGACCGAGCAGGGCATCCGCTGCTGCTACAGCCCCCGTATGCGCGAGATCCAGAAAAACATGACCGCACCGGAAGAGCCGCTGGCCGACGGTGCTTACAACGAGCCGGTTGCCACCAAAGGCGGCTGGCCGACAAATAACGACGTCTATCTGATCGGCCCGTACTACGGTCAGGACGACTCGTTCACCGATCAGTATAAAAACGAGGCGACCGCCATTGCTTCGGCCATTGGCGATACCGATGGCTACACGCTGTACTCCGGCAAGTCCGCTACTATTGATAATATCGCCAAGGCGGTCTCGGACGGTGCGGTGGTCATTTTCGACTCCCACGGCAACACCGACTACGAAAACGGCGACGACTTTGTTACCGGTGCTACCAGCTCGTACCTCTGCCTGACAAGCACCGATGGTCTGACCGATGCGGACTACGATGTCGGTGCGATGTATTACTCCAGCGGTATCTGGGTAAACGGTGCTACCATTGCCAACCACATGACCTCCAACAGCCCGTCCGGCTTGGTGTGGATGGCCATTTGCCTGGGCATGGCTACCGATACCATGTGCGAGCCCCTGCGCGAAAAGGGCGTCGAGGTCGTCTATGGCTATTCGCAATCGGTCACCTTTGCCGGCGATTACCTGTATGAAGAAGTTTTCTGGGACAATATGTTCGACGGTCACACGGTCGCCGAATCGATTGCTACCATGAAGTCCACTTGGGGTAACTGGGACTGGTCCACCAAGATCGCCAGCTACTACGACTACAACGACGGTTATTCCACCATCAGCGCCGCCCGTGCCGGTTATACCGCCTTCCCCATCGTAGTATCCGATGAGGACGTGCACCCGGGCCAGCGCTCCGGCACCTCCAATTACGGCGCGGACTCGCTACAGACTGTCAACTCTACATACACCTTATTCAGCCAATACGACATGACCGTACAGGTCAACAACAACGCTTACGGCAGTGCGTCGATCAACGGCAACACCATTACTGCCGCTCCGGCGACCGGCTATTTTGCGCAGGGCTATACCGTTATCAGCGGTGAAGCCACCGTGACGCAGAATGGCAATACCTTTAGCGTGAGCGCACAATCCGATTGCACCATTCAAATCAACTTCGCCGCCAAAACGGCGGTGACGGTTGGCTTCTCCGGCGCAACCGTCAGCGCACAAAACGGCTATGCCGGCGACGAAATGGAACTGCCCTCCGTCAGCGCCCCGGACGGTTTCACCTTCCTTGGTTGGATGACCGCTCCGCTGAGCGAAGCGACCACCGAGAAACCTTCCTATTACACCGATTCCTTCACTCCCACCGGCAACACCACGCTGTACGCGCTGTACAGCTATATGGATACCAATTCCGGCACCGGCTCGGGCGATTACGTCAAGGTGGAATCCAGCCGCGACGATTGGTCCGGCGAATACCTGATCGTATATGAGACCGACGGTTTCATCTTTGACGGCAGCCTGACTTCGCTGGATGCCGTGAGCAATTATCAAGCGGTTACCATTACGGATAACACCATCTCCGCTGACGAGGGCGATCCGTATAAATTCATCATTTCCGCCACCACCGGCGGTTACGCCATTCAAAGCGCCAGCGGCAAGTATATTGGCCAGAGCAGCGACACCAACGGTCTTACTGCCGGCGACAGCGCCATGGCGAACACTCTCTCGCTGGATGCCAGCGGTAACGCCAATATCGTCAGCTCCGGCGGTGCGTATCTGCGCTATAACGCCACTAGCGGTCAGGATCGTTTCCGTTACTACAAATCCAGCACTTACTCCAACCAGAAAGCCATTGCGCTCTATTTGAAGGACGGCACCGGCGGCACGGTGTATTACACCGGCACGACCGTCACCTGCGAGCATGCCGATACCACCAACGTGGCGGCTGTGGGTGCTACCTGCACCGAGGGCGGCTTCACCGCCGGTGTGTACTGCAACGATTGCGAGAGCTATATTTCCGGTCACGAGCC
>JAFUPS010000018.1 GCA_017481085.1 Clostridia bacterium
GGCCTTGTATTCGTCGTACAGCTTGTGACGGAAGGTTGGCGCATGTACGTCAAACGCCGCCACAATGCCGTCCGGTTGTGTCAGCTCGCGCAGCGATGCCAACGTATTCAGAAATCCGTAAACCGCGTTGGTATATCGCCCGTCGCGGGTGGTGAGCACCTTGATGCCGTAAAACGCGCGATTTAACAGGCTGTTGCCGTCGATAATCAGCAGATTCATGCGTTATCCTCACTCTCGGCTGCGGATTTTTTGGCTTCCTTGCGGGCGGCCTTGGCTTCCTTTTTCTCTGTCTTCGCCGCTTCCTTTTCGGCGCGCTTTACCGATTCGTCCTCCTGCTCAATGCTACGCAGGATCTGCATGGCGGCCAGATGCCGGGCGTTGGCTTCTGCGGCCATCTGCATAGCAAGCTGCGCCAGTGCACGGCGGTCATCGCCGGCGGCAGCGGCCTTGTCGGCTGCCGCGCGGAGCTCGGTGGTCTGCAACTGCGTGAATTCCTGATACAGCGACTCCACCGATTCCGTCTCGCCCAGCTGATGCAGTACCTGCCGGATCTGCGGCAGCGCCAGTTGCGATTTCATCATGCACACCATATATAGGATGGCCAAATGCTCGCGGTTATATTTCTTCTTTTCAGGACGCGGCACCACGTCACCCTTCACGTAGTTGTTGATCATGCTGGATGTCAAAGGATTGGTGCCGTCTTCCGACGCCACCGCCAGCTCGTTGCCCAACAGCGTGAGGACTTGGTCCATATATAGCCCCAGCGACGGCAGATGTTCCCAATCCATTGCCGTGTCCTGTGCGACCAGCTCACACCAGTTTTTCAAGATATTTTCGGTTTGTTCGCTCATAAACGGCCTCTCCTTTTATTATCTTATTCCTAATATACCATAATCTGTTTTCCAATGCAATGTTTGGGATTTACTTTTTTTAAAGTTTGTGATACAATAGGGGAGAATTTCAGCAGAGGAGTGCTATTTCTATGAGACCGCGCCATAAAAAACACCTGACCGAGCGTATGGAGGCCTGTGCCGATAACCTTATCAGCATCCCCGGGGATGCGCGGGACTACCGCGAGGTGATCAAGGAGGCCGATTACATTGATACTGCCGCTTACTTCGGCAACGACAATCCGATCCACATGGAGATCGGTTGCGGCATGGGCACGTTTGTGGTGACTATGGCGGCCCGGCATCCGGAGCTCAACTTTGTGGCGGTGGAGGTCGTGGCAGACGTCATCGTGGTGGCTGCGGAGAAAGCGCGCGAGGCGGGCTTGAAAAACGTGCTGTTTATGCGCGTGGATGCGATCTATTTGCCGAAATATTTCCCGCCGCAGTCGATCGAACGGCTGTATTTGAACTTTTCCTGCCCCTACCCGAAGAATGCCTATCGCCGCCATCGACTGACCCACCGTAAGTTCCTAAGCCTTTACAAGATGCTGCTGACGCCCGCCGGCGATCTGCATCAAAAGACGGATAACCGTCACTTCTTCGAGTTCTCCCTGATGGAGTTTTCCGCAGACGGCTGGACGTTGCAGGATGTGTCGCTGGATCTGCACAACGACCCGGAGAAATATCCCGATAACATCATTACCGAGTACGAAAGCCGGTTTTTAAAGCTCGGCCAGCCCATCTACCGCTTGGAGGTCAAGCCTTAAGAAGAAAGTAAAACACCTTTACATTTGTGCACGGTCATCCGGTGTGCTTTGATTTCTAAAATATACCCCCAAAAACCAAAAGCTCTGCCAAGGGCGGAGCTTTTGTTGTGCCTGCTACTTGATTTTTGGGCGCACACGTTATATAATAAAACCGAATATGGCTAATGCCGAAAATTGAAGGGGGAGTATTCTTGTGTTGAAACCGGAAATTCGTGAACAGTATGAGCGTTGGTGCCAGTTGGTGACCGAGCCGGACCTGGCGGCGGAGCTGAAGGCCGCGGCAGGTGACGATGAGGGTATCAACGACCGTTTTTACTGCGATCTGTCGTTTGGTACGGCCGGCTTGCGCGGTGTGATCGGTGCAGGCTCTAACCGTATGAACGTGTATACCGTCCGCAAGGCTACACAGGGCTTGGCGGATTACCTGAACAAGGCGGTGGAAGCACCGTCGGTGGTGATTGCGTACGATTCGCGCAACAAGTCGGACGTCTTCTCGCGTGAGGCGGCCTGCGTACTGGCGGCCAACGGCGTGAAGGTGTACATCATGAGCGAGCTGCAGCCGGTGCCGGTGCTGTCGTTTGCGGTGCGTGAGCTTGGTTGCTCGGCCGGTATTATGGTGACCGCCAGCCACAATCCGGCAGAATATAACGGCTACAAGTGCTACGGCCCGGACGGTTGCCAGATGACCGATGATGCGGCCAATGCCGTTACCGCCGAAATTCAAAAGCTGGACGTGCTGACCGGCGCAAAATCTACCGATTTTGAGGCGGCGGTTGCGGATGGCCGTATTGAGGTCGTGCCGCTGTCGTTTGTTGAAAAATTCCTGGACGTTATCCAGAAGCAGCAGGTGTTCCCGGAGGCGGCGCGCTCGGCCGGACTGAAGGTCATCTACTCGCCGTTGCACGGTGCCGGTAATAAGCCGGTCCGCGCGATTCTGAAGCGTATCGGTATCGAGACGATCGTAGTGCCGGAGCAGGAGCTGCCGAACGGCGATTTTCCCACGGTTCGTTTCCCCAACCCGGAGTTTAAAGAAGCGTTTGATCTGGCGCGCAAGTTGTCCGAAACGGAGGACGCCGATTTCCTGCTGGCGACCGACCCGGACTGCGACCGCGTGGGTATCGCTGTCAAGAACAACGCCGGCGAATGGACGTTGATGACCGGCAACGAGGTCGGTTGTCTGTTGCTCAACTATATTTTGGTCGCGCTGAAGGAGCGTGGCGAGCTGCCGAAGGATCCGGTGGCGGTCACCACCATCGTATCCTCCCGTCTGGCATCGGCAGTTGCCAAGGGCAACGGCTGCGAGATGCGTCTGGTGCTCACCGGCTTCAAATACGTCGGCGAGCAGATCTTCCTGCTGGAGCAGGAGGGTCATCCGGAGCGCTTCATGCTCGGCTTTGAGGAGAGCTACGGCTACCTCAAAGGCGGCCATGCACGCGATAAGGATGCAGTTGTGGCATCCATGCTCATTTGCGAGATGGCGGCCTATTATAAAAACCAGGGCAAGAGCTTGCTCGACGTGCTGAACGAGCTGTACGAGACCTACGGCTACTATTGCCACCGCGTTGTCAACGTCGGCTTTGCGGGCGAGCAGGGCATGAAGGATATGGCGGCGCTGATGAACCGTCTGCGCACCGACCGCCCGACGTCGTTTGGCGGTCAGCCGGTCACGCTGTTCTCCGATTACCGCGAATCCTTCTCCGAAACTGCCGACGGTGTGCGCGCGCCTATTGACCTGCCGAAATCCAACGTGCTGTCGTTCGATCTGCTGGATGGCGCCGGTGTGATCTTCCGTCCGTCCGGCACCGAGCCGAAGGTCAAGGCCTACATCACCGCCACCGGCAAGACGCTGGCAGAGGCAGAAGCGTTGGCCGCCCGTCTGCAGGAAGAAGCCACCGCGACCATTAAAGGATAAGCTATGCCGCAAAAGGAATTTTTAGAGATCGGTCGCATTGTCGGCACACACGGTGTGCGCGGCGAAATGCGTGTGGAATGCTGGTGCGATTCGCCCGAGCAGTTCAAAAAGCTGAAACGCCTGTATCTGGATAACGGCAAGACGGAGGTCAAGGTGTTGGCCGCCCGTCCGCATAAGACGATGGTGTTGCTGGCGGTAGAGGGTGTTACCGATATCCCGGCAGCAGAGGCGCTCCGCGGCAAGGTACTGTATCATCGCCGCGGCGATATCAAGCTGCCGAAGGGCGCACATTTTATCGAGGACCTGCTGGGGCTGGAGGTACGCGATGCCGAAACCGGCGAGCTGTACGGTACCATCACCGAGGTGTTCAATACCGGTGCCAACGATATCTATCGTCTGGCACGGGAGGGTAAGCCGGATGTGCTGGTGCCGGTCATTCCGTTGATCGTTAAGGAAGTAAGCCCCGAAAAAGGCGTGGTCAGTATCACCCCGATGCCGGGTTTGTTTGAGGATGAAAACGCATGAGAATCGACCTGATGACTTTGTTTCCCGAAATGTGTGACCGGGTGATGTCCGAAAGCATCGTTGGTCGTGCACGGGCTCGCGGCGATCTGGAGGTGCATTGCCACCAGATCCGCGATTATACGCTCAATCGCCAATGCCAAGTGGACGATTATCCGTACGGCGGCGGTATGGGCATGGTGCTGTTTCCGCAACCGATCGCCGATTGCTTCCGTGCGGTATGCGAACAGGCCGGTAGCCGTCCGCATCTCATTTATATGACGCCGCAGGGCAAAACACTCACCCAACAACGTGCGGTGGAGCTGTCGCGCATGGAGAATATCTGTGTGCTGTGCGGTCACTATGAGGGCGTGGATGAGCGCGTGATCGAAGCGCTGGTCGATGAGGAGATCTCGGTGGGAGACTACGTGCTGACCGGCGGTGAGCTGCCGGCGCTGACGCTGATCGATTGCGTGGCGCGGCTGGTGCCGGGAGTGCTGTCCTCGGACGAATGCTTCACAGACGAGAGTCATTTCAGCGGTCTGTTGGAATATCCGCAATACACGCGCCCGGCGGTATGGGAAGGGCGCGAGGTGCCGGAGGTACTGTTGTCCGGTCACCATGCCAACATTCAGAAATGGCGGCGTGAGCAGGCGGTGGAGCGCACCGCGCGCCGACGCCCGGATATGCTGGAAAAAGCAGAGCTGACACCGGCTGAAAAAGAGCGTGTGGCGGCGATTTTGGCAGAAAATTCCGATAGCCGATAACCTAGCCATTTGCCTAAAATCTGTAGGATTTATTGTGAATTTTAACAAATACCGGCAAGTCGTTTTGCTAAAAATCTCACAACATGACAAAAATGCGGATTTTGGCAATTTTCGGCGCAAAAATGAATTGACGATACCACGAAATGTGGTATAATAAGAATAATTCAAGCGGCATCCGCCGCCGAAAGAAACGATAGTTTCGACTGCTTTTTAAAGAGTAAAGGAGATCGTCATTATGTACGTAAAAGAAGTAACGGTTCAGAACCAGGTAGGTCTGCATTCCCGTCCGGCAACCTTCTTCATCCAGACGGCTAACGAGTTCAAGTCGACCATTTGGGTCGAGAAGGACGAGCGCCGCGTCAATGCGAAGAGCTTGCTCGGTGTGCTGTCGCTCGGTATTTTGGGCGGCGCGACCATCCGCATCATGGCAGAAGGTGCCGATGAGCAGGAAGCTGTCGATAGCCTGGTGGCAAAAGTGGAATCGGGCTTTGCTGAGTAAGGATTGATCCAATGTAAGAAGAAGCACAATCGCTATGACCGGTGATTGTGCTTTTTTGTTTCTTTGAAAGCAATTACCAAAGGAGGGGATCGGTATGGCCGACCGTGGCGAAAAAATCAATAGTTTGCGCAAAGCGGCCATGGCGCTGCCGTTGGTCCCCGGTGTGTATCTGATGAAGGATGCGCACGGCACGGTCATTTACGTTGGCAAGGCGAAGCAACTGAAAAACCGCGTCAGCCAGTACTTCGGCAGTGATGCCAATCATTCCCCCAAGGTGCGCCGCATGGTCAGCCTGGTGGATAGCTTCGACTATATTGTAGCCGATAGTGAGTTCGAAGCGCTGGTGCTGGAATGTTCACTCATTAAACAGCATTCGCCGAAGTATAATATCCTATTGAAGGACGATAAAGGCTACCGCTATATCCGCGTCACCCCACCGCCGTTTTCGCGTATCAGCGAGGCCAAGCAGATGCAGGATGACGGTGCGCGGTATATCGGCCCGTATATGAGCTCCTACGGCATCCGCCAGGCCATTGATGAGGCGAGCCGGTTGTTTGGGCTGTCTACCTGTAGCCGACATTTGGAATACGGTCGAAAACCGGCGGCAACCGAGCGCCCCTGCCTGAACTACCATATCGGGCAGTGCTGTGCGCCGTGTACCGGCCGTGTGACC
>JAFUPS010000019.1 GCA_017481085.1 Clostridia bacterium
AAAGCCGGCACCACCATTCTGCTGGTCGAGCAGAATGCGCAAATGGCACTGTCGGTCGCTCACCGCGGCTACGTGCTGGAAACCGGCCGTGTGGTCATCAGCGGCACCGGCGAGGAGCTGTTGCGCGACGATGCCGTGCGCAAAGCCTATCTTGGCGGCTGATCGAAATAACCGAAAAAGCCCTTGCGTTTTTGTTGAAAAAATGCAAGGGCTTTTTGCGTCAAAAGGATTGTTTTTTGGAAATCGTTCCATTATAATACAGGTAACATCCTCAAAAGGAAAAGGAGAGTACATTATGCAACCGAAAACGCTTGGTCTGATGATCGACTGTTCCCGCAACGCGGTGATGAAGCCGGCCCAGGTCAAAGACTTTGCCAAACTGATCGCCGGTATGGGCTACAACATGCTGCAGCTGTATACCGAGGAAACCTACGAAGTGGAAAACGAGCCGTATTTCGGCTATATGCGCGGCCGCTATACCGTGGAGGAGCTGCAGGATATTGACGCCTATTGCCGCAGCATCGGTGTGGAGCTGGTGCCCTGTATCCAGACACTTGCACATCTCAGCCACCTCACTCGCTGGGATCCGTATTGGGATCGTTTCGATTGTAACGATATTTTGCTGATCGACGATGAGCGTGTGTATGAGCTGATTGACCATATGTTTGCCACGTTGGCTAAGGCGTTCAGCTCCCGCCGTATCCACATTGGCATGGATGAGGCGCATTTTGTCGGCCTTGGCCGTTATTTGGATCAGCACGGCTACTGCAACCGCAGCGAGCTGTTGTCCAAGCACCTGGCGCGGGTGAAAGAAATAGCGGATAAATATCAGTTTACGCCGATGATGTGGAGCGATATGTATATCTGCCTTTCCAACCACGGCCAGTATTACTCGGAAAATCCGGTGGTGCCGCAGGAAGTGGTCGACGGTGTGCCGGAGGGCGTGGAGCTGGTATATTGGGATTACTACTCCACCGATAAAAAGCACTACGATACCATGTTTGATGCACATGCCAAATTCCGTAATTCCACGGTGTTTGCCGGCGGTATCTGGACGTGGACCGGTTATACGCCGAGCATCCGCTATTCGCTGGATGCAAGCGAGGCGGCCATGAGAAGCGCGTTGGAGCGCGACGTGGATACGGTGTTTTTCACCATGTGGGGCGACGATGGTAAGGATTGCTCCTACTATATGCAGCTTGCCGGTATGTTCGCGGCGGCGCAGTTTGCGCAGGGTAACTTCGACCGCGCGGATATTGCCAAGAAATTCGAGGAATACACGGGTTATTCGTTTGAGGAAGCGCTCAATCTGGAATTGCCCAACCTCTTGGATGACACGGATGAGCCTCACTACAAGAACCCGAACAAGTACCTGCTGTTTAACGACGTGTTTATCGGCCTGTTCGATTATAACCAGTCGGTTGATGCGGCGCAGAAATATGCGACGTATGCCAAAACGTTGGCCGCTTCGGTCAATGGCCGCCGCTATGATTATTTGTTCCTGCTGGAGCAGAAGCTGTGCGAGGTGCTGGCAATCAAATGCGATCTCGGTATTCGCATCCGCACCGCGTATAAGGCAGGGGATAAAAAGGCGTTGGCCGAGCTGCTGGCGACCGATTTCCCGGCATTGAACACCGCGTTGGCGGAATTCTATGCTGCATTCGAAACGGTGTGGTATACCGAAAACAAAGCGTTTGGCTTTGAGGTGCAGGAAGCCCGTCTTGGTGCGCTGATGCAACGCGTCAAGGGATGTGAGCGCCGCTTACGGGCATATCTGGATGGCACGCTCGAAACGATCGACGAGCTGGATGTTGAACATATTCCGCATTGGCCGAATGTGGAAAATCAGACGGTGGTCTACAACTCCTGGATCGGTAGCATCTCTGCCTGCTAATACGCATTATCCGCCTCCGGAATTTCGGGGGCGGATTTTTTGCGTTTATGGCAATTTATTCTTGACAGGTGTTGCTGTCTGTGGTATTATAAGGATGACAGAGTGCCCTCTGCCTTGATTGGTTTGTCAATTATATCAAGAATTGACGAAAATCGAAATTAAGGGTTTTCTTCCAGTAAACGGAAAGGAAATAGGAGGAAGAATTCTTGCTCTGCCAGCCGATTTTTGCTATAATGTAAAAATGGTATTATAATCCGAAATTTCGGTCAGATCAATAGGAGGTAGCTATGAAGAAGACGATTGCGATGTTGACGGTTGCCGTGTTGCTGATATCGCTGTTGTTGACCGGCTGCGGGCAGAAAAGCGGCTCGTTGAAGCTGGAAAACGGCATGCTCAGCTGGGAGGCAGTTGACGGTGCTCTCAGCTATGAGGTGAGCATGGGCGGTCATACCGAAACGGTATCGGATCCGTCGTACGATCTGGCATCTGCCAGCGACTACGTTGGTGAGTATACGGTGTCGGTCAGCGCAGTAAAGAGCAACGGTAAACGCACCGAGCTCGGTTCGCTGGACGTTACGGCAACGACCATGAGCAAACCGGTAGTCGGTGTCACCACCGCCGGTGGTGATCCCTACTTCACGTGGAACGCTGTGGACGGTGCCTCGGACTATTGGTATGACGCGCACGACGGTGGCGGCTTGCGCCAGGCTACGGCCGAGGAGGACGGTAGCTACCGTGTGAAGGTCACCAACACGCAGAAACAGATGATCCGCGTGGTGGCTAAGGGCTCCTCGAAGGAAAACGTGCTGATGCTGAGCGCCGAAACGCTGTATCAGTACGAAAGCGACCAGCAGTTCGATCTGGCTTTGCTGGCGAAGCATCCGGCGGCCATTACCAGCACGGGCAAGGGCGTTGAGCAGATCAGCGTCGGCACGACACTGTCGAAGGGCTTGTACGAGCTGGAGGTTTCGGTCTACGTGATGGATTCGTCCGGTCACCAGCTTGCCGGTAACGGCACGTGGGGACGTCGCTTTATCAGTGCCAACGATAACATCTGGTTCTGCGCCAACGAGTTGGAGCAGTGGCCGGGCAGCGGCGGCACCATTCCGGCACCGGACGTAGCGGATACCCGCAAGATGACCATGGCGGTCGACCGTGGCGGCAACGTTGTTTTCACTATGTACGACTGGATTGCCGGTGAAATGATGGTGGTTGCGGATATCAAGCACAACGGTGTCAGCGTGCTGAACGAATCCGGCGGCCTGCCCAATCCGCTGCCGGAGGTCCAGAAGTTTGACGTTTCCACGCTTGACAACTACCTGAAGGTCTATCAGGCACCGGGTACATATTTCAACGACGATCCGGATGCTTCGAAGGTATTGGTCCCGACGACGTTGCCGGATGGCGAGCACACCGTCAACGTGTCCTACTACGTGATGACGGCTGCAGGCGACCTGATCGAGGGCAACGGTCTGTGGGGTCGCCGCATCACCGGTTCCGATCCGGAGGCCGGCGATTACGCATGGCTCAACGAATACGATATTTCGTCCAAATTCCCGGCGGTGACGATGCCGCGACCGACGCAGCTGAAAACCTCGCTCTTTAACGTGGTGGTAAAGGACGGTCATTTGACCTTGCATGCCATTGACTTCAATATTGGCGAAATGCTGGTCATTCAGGAAGTAAAGGAAATGGAGATACCCTCGGGTAACGGTGTTTTCGTCAGCTCCGGTGAGCTTTCCGAAAAATTCCGCATCCTTACGACGCTGACCGGCGATACTCGTCTGACCGGCGTGAAGCTGGAAATCACCTACGAGGTATCCGACGCGCTGGGCGGGTCGCTTTCCGGCAATGGTACGTGGGGCCGCCGTATGTACGCCGGCGACGGCGAGCATTGGCTGTGCACCACCGATCCGTCGGAGGGCAAGTTCCCGGTTGCTGCCGGCACCTTGCCGGAGGCCGGAAAGGCTGTCACCGAGACCTTCACGATTGCCGAGATCGGCAAGAAGGGCGGCTTCTCCATTGAAATGCTCGACTTTAATGCCGGTGAGATGGTTAAGATCACCAGCATCAAATACAACGGCCAAGAAGTGCTGTTGAAAGAAGACTGAACACACTTGACAGGGAGGAACAAAACATGAAAAAAGTATTGGCTCTGATCATGGCGATGGCGCTGTTGCTGTCGCTCGTTGGCTGTGGTGCACGCACTACGGTGACGATCGATTCGAACAAAACTACGCTGACCGTAGGCGTGTGGAACGGCGGTCCGGAGGACGATTGGCTGCAGGCTGCCATCCAGAAGTTCGAGGAAAAGTACGCCGACGTTTCGTTTGAAGAGGGCAAAAAGGGCGTGCAGGTGATCATCGGTTCCTGCAACAAGACCACCATGGAGGGTGAAACGCTCAAAAACCTGATTCTGACCGCCGATAACAAGGACGAAGTGTTCTTTACCGAAGGCGTGTTCTATCAGTATTGGGCATCCACCGGCCGTATGCTGGACATTACCCAGTACGTCAACGAAAAGCTGACCGAGTTTGGCGAGGACAAGAGCATTGCCGATAAGATGGATGCGTCGCTGAAGGAAGCGATGACGGTGGATGGCAAGATGTATGCTATTCCGTATTGGCAGGGTCAGTACTGCATGGTTTACAACGCCACCTTGTTTGACGAAGAGGGCTGGTATTACGATGCCAACGGCAACTTCACCGATGCCAAGGGTACGCTCGGCACCGGTCCGGACGGCAAGACCGGCACCTACGACGACGGTCTGCCGCGCACCTACGACGAGTTCTTCCGCCTGCTTGATCGCATCAATCAGGATAATGCGACGCCGATCCAGTGGCCGGGTGCCAGCCAGGACTACATGTCGTGGCTGATGGCCGAGCTGGCTGCGGATTACATCGGTGCCGAGGAATTTAACCTTAACTACACCTTCGACGGTACGGCTACGCTGGTCAAGAACGGCACCTTCAACTGGGATACGCTGGCCTATGAGACCGAGGAAGTGGCCATCAACCGCAACAACGCCTACGAGCTGGCCCGCCAGCCCGGTTTGGCTATGGCATCGGCGTTTGTGGAGCGCCTGGTGCAGAACACCTCGTATTACGACATCAACAACTGCCTGTCCGGCTCGTTCAAGATCACGCAGTCGCAGCTGGAATTCGTGCGTAACCCCACCGTGAGCGCGAAGAAAAACGTGGCCATCATGGTCGACGGCAACTGGTGGGAAGCGGAGGCGACCGCCTCGTTTAAAGAAACCTACGGCACCAACGCCACCAAGTACGATTCGGAAATGGATTACAAATACATGCCGTTCCCGAAGGCGACCGAGGCTGAGGTCGGCAAGCAGATGACCATGGTCGGTTCGCCGCTGGATAGCTACTGCTTCATCAAATCCAACATCGATCCGGCGAAGATCGAGCTCGCTACCACCTTCCTGCAGTTCGTGCACACCGATGCGCAGATGGCGGAATTCACCGAGATGACCGGTCTGCCGAAGCCGTATACCTACGATTACGACGAAAGCAAGCTCACCTCGTTTGGTGCTTCTATGATGAACGCTATGCAGGCCTCCACGATCGTGTGGCCGATGGACGATAACGAGCTGTATCGCTATGCGCCGTCGGATTTCCGCTTGGTCAAGTGGATGCGCTGCAAATACGCGGCCGACAAGGATGCCTCCGATGGTATCTCTGCTGTGCTCACCACCCTGAATAATGGTGAGTATCTCTACAGTGCCGAAGATTATTTCAAGGGCATTTACAATTTCCGTAAAACCACCCAGTGGGAGCAGTACGATTCGATTCTCGGATAATTCCAAGAGTGAGGCGTCAACATGAAATCGTTTTTCAAAAAATTAGGACAGAGCATCAGCGATCTGTTTTACGATCTGTCGTGTGCTCTGTATAAACTGAAACCGCAGCGTGCCAGCACTAAGCAGGTTTCGGGCATGAAATCCAAGCGGCGTAAGGATATGATCTTTTATTGCTGCATGATGGCATTGCCGCTGTTCCAGTTTGCGGTGATGTGGATCAGCGTAAACATCAACTCCATTTTGCTGTCGTTTAAGGAATACGACGTAAATATGGGGTACACGTGGACGCTGAACAACTTCGCAGAAGTGGTTCGCATGTTCTTGTCTGACGAATTGCTGCAGACATCCATCGGCAACTCCGCTAAGTTCTATCTGATCACCACGGTGATCAGCCTGCCCACCAGTCTGGCGATCTCGTTCTACTTCTATAAGAAGTGGTTTTTGTCGCGCGCGCTGAAGATCATGCTGTTCATTCCGTCGGTTATTTCGGCTGTCGTCACGGTCACCTGCTTCTATTATCTGGCCGACCGTGGCTGGCCGATGCTGGTGGAGCTGCTGACCGGCGAGACCGGCACGATGGGCCTGCTGGTCAACAGCGAGACGCGTCTGCCTACGCTGTTATTCTACAATATCTTCTATTCGCTGGCAGGCAGCTTCCTGTTCTATTCCAGCGCGATGAGCGGTATTGATAACAGCATTGCCGAGGCAGCGCAGATCGACGGCGCGAACATGTTGCAGGAGTTCTTCAACATCACGCTGCCGATGATCTACCCGACGCTGACCACCTTCGTGGTGGCCGGTCTGGCCGGCTCGTTGATCGGTGACTACGGTATGTATGCGTTTTCCAAAACGTCGGGCGGCAGCGCTGTCCCGACGATGGGTTACTACTTTACATACGGTATTATGGCCGATACCACCGGCG
>JAFUPS010000157.1 GCA_017481085.1 Clostridia bacterium
GATAAAGCGCTCGTCCACGCCGCACATGGTCATGATCTCTTCGAAGTTGCCAAGCTGACCGATCTTACCCATCGTCTCGGGGCAGATATGCACCTGCGAAAGCCCGGCATCGTCCAGCGCCTGCTGTGCACGCGTAAGCGTTTCGCACGCCAAAGCGGTGGCACCCTCACGGGAAAGACCGCCCAAGCCGCCGGGATGCACCACAATGCGGTCACCGCCCAGCCGTGCTACCGCGTCGGCGCTTTCCAGGATATAGCGGATGGAATTTTCTCGCTTTTGCGGATCGTCAGATGCCAACGAGATGAAATACGGCGCGTGCAACGATAACTGTACGCCGTGCTTTTCGGCCTCGCTGCGCAGGGCTATCGCTGTCGCATCGCTCAGGCGCACACCGCGTCCGCATTGATATTCATACGCATCCAGCCCGTACCCGGCGATAAATCCCGGGATATTTGCGCTGGATTTATAACCGGCGGCTGCGAACGCTTCGCAGTTACCGGCAGGTCCAAATCGTGTCATACGTCTTTCTCCTTTTGAATCAGCCGCTTGGCGGCACGGCGGCGAATGCCGACCTCCAACTTGCGGCGAACGGTAAACGACCAGCCGTGCTCGATCTCAAACGGCTCGGTCTGTGCGACCGGAAATCCGCCGAGCTTTGCACCCAGCACGTCCGTAAAGCTTTGGTCGCCCACCACCAGACATGCGCGGCGGGGAAGCCCCAGTTGCTTGCATGCACGCCAAAATCCAAACGGCAACGGTTTGCACGCCAACGCCAGCCACGGCAGTTCTTCGCGTTTGGCAAACGGTTGTACGCGCTTTTGCATGGAATTGGACACTACCATCGGGCGAATGCCCATGGCGGCGGCGCTTTTTAACCACGCTCGGATCTCCGGTGTGATGGCCGGGTCGTGATGATGGGTGAGGGTGTTGTCTTTATCCAATAACAAGCCCCGGATGCCGGCATCGTATAAGGCTGCCGGATCGAGGTCGGTAATACACGATACCAAATAGGTGGGGGTGAACATACAGAATCCCTCCGTAGGATAAGAAAAAAGCGGACGAATCCTCGTCCGCTTTTTTGCTTGCCTTATTTGAATTTACGCTTACGAGCTGCCTCGGATTTCTTCTTGCGCTTCACCGACGGCTTTTCATAGTGCTCACGCTTACGCACTTCCGCGAGGATACCGGAACGGGCGCAGGACTTTTTCCAACGACGGATCGCACTATCAAGGCTCTCGTTTTCTTTGACATGAACTTCTGCCATTCTCTATTCCCTCCCTCCGCTGTTGCAGGGGTAATTTAGCATAACGCTACCATGTATTATACCTTATGCCGGCAGTTTCGTCAAGAGGGAATTTGTGAATTTTTTTATTTGCACACAATATTGACCAGCTTGCCGGAAATATACAGCTCACGCACGATGGTTTTGCCTGCAATTTCGGCGGCGATCTTTTCCTCTTGCTTCACCAAAGCCAGCACGTCGTCCTGTGCGGCATCCGCCGGAATGGCAATGCGGCCGCGCAGCTTGCCGTTGACCTGGATCGCGATCTCCACCGTGGCATCCACGCACTTGGCAGGGTCGTATTCCGGCCACGTCGCCTGATGCAGCATGCCCTCGTAGCCCATGTTCTGCCAGATCTCCTCGGTGATGTGCGGCACAAACGGGTTGAGGAGCAACAGGAACAAGCGGTACTCCTCACGGGTGACGCCGCCGGCTGCCTGGAAATCGTTGATGAGCGCCATCATGGCTGCGATAGCGGTGTTGTACTTCAGGCACTCGGTATCGTCGCTGACCTTGCGGATGGTCTTGTGGATGGATTTCTCCACCTCGGCGCGCACACCGTCGCCCTCGACAATGCTGTCCTGCAGACTCCACACGCGCTCAAGGAAGCGGCGGCAACCGCGCACACCGGCGGTCGACCAC
>JAFUPS010000158.1 GCA_017481085.1 Clostridia bacterium
GGAAGCCGCGAATGGTCTCTTTGACGGGAACATAGCGTCCCTCCATGCCCGTGAACTGCTCCGCTACGGTGAACGGCTGAGAAAGGAATCTCTGGATCTTTCTCGCGCGGTTGACGACGAGCTTATCCTCCTCGGAAAGCTCATCCATACCCATGATGGCGATGATATCCTGAAGCTCCTTATATCTCTGCAAGATCTTCTGAACCTCGCGCGCGACCTCGTAATGCTCGATGCCGACAACGTCGGGAGCAAGGATTCTGGAGGTGGAGTCCAGCGGGTCGACCGCGGGATAGATACCGAGAGATGCAATGCTTCTTGAAAGCACCGTCGTCGCGTCAAGATGCGCGAACGTCGTTGCGGGAGCAGGGTCAGTCAAGTCATCCGCAGGCACGTAGACTGCCTGTACGGATGTGATGGAGCCCTTCTTCGTGGAGGTAATGCGCTCCTGCAAAGCACCCATTTCTGTGGCCAGCGTCGGCTGGTATCCAACAGCAGACGGCATACGCCCGAGCAGCGCGGAAACCTCGCTACCGGCCTGCGTGAAACGGAAAATGTTATCGATAAACAGCAGCACGTCCTGCCCCTCGGTATCGCGGAAGTATTCCGCCATGGTCAAACCGGACAGACCAACGCGCATACGCGCTCCCGGCGGCTCGTTCATCTGGCCGTACACCAGCGCCGTGTTGCTAAGCACGCCGGACTGCTTCATTTCGTTGTAAAGGTCATTGCCTTCACGAGTACGCTCACCCACGCCGGTGAACACCGAAATGCCACCGTGCTGCTTGGCGATGTTGTTGATCAGCTCCATGATGAGCACCGTTTTGCCAACACCCGCACCGCCGAACAGACCGATCTTACCACCCTTGGAATACGGGCAAATGAGGTCGATGACCTTGATGCCGGTCTCGAAGATCTCGGTGCCGGTGGACAGTTCGTCATACTCCGGTGCCGGACGGTGGATATCCCAGCGCTCGGCCGTTTCGGGCGTAGGCTGATCGTCTACGGCATCACCCAGCACGTTGAAGATACGCCCAAGCGTTTCGCGACCGACCGGTACGCTGATGGGAGCGCCGGTATCCGTCACATCCACACCGCGGCGCAACCCATCTGTCGACGACATGGCGATACAGCGGGCCACGTTATCACCGATATGCTGAGCGACCTCCACGGTGAGCGTGCGGTCACCGACCGGAATGGTCAGCGCACTATAAATGGTGGGCAGCTCACCCTCCTGAAAACGGACGTCGACGACCGGACCCATGACCTGCGTTACTTTACCTATACGTTTATCCAAACGGTATCACCTCTTCACGAATTTCCGCTGCCGGCGACGATCTCGGTAATCTCCTGCGTGATCGCCCCTTGCCGGGCACGGTTGTATTCCAACTGCAATTCATCGATCATTTGCTTGGCGTTTTTACCGGCAGAATCCATAGCCATACGCCGTGCTGCTACCTCGCTGGCAAAGCTCTCGCGCACGCAAACGGTGATCATACCGGCCACGTATTCCCGCACGACGTTATTCAGCACCGTCAGCTCATCCGGCTCAAACACAATGCCGGCGGTATTCTTCTGCTCGCTTTTGGTCAGCGGCAGTAGCCAGCGAACGGTGGCCTCCTGCGTCATGACCGACCGATAATCGGTGGAAAGAACGCCCAGGCGGTCATACTCCCCTGCCGCAAAATCGGCACACAACCTATCGGCCAGCGCGGTCGCATCCTCAAACGAAAACCGTTCGGATGATACCACCGATTTGCCGAAACGCTCACACGCGCGTTTGCCGATGGGCAGTATTTCCGCCTCCGGGTACTGTGCTGCCAACCGGAACACGTTGGCATTATAGCCGCCCGCTAATCCACGGTCGCCGGCAATAACCACCAAACGTGTGCGTTGTGTGTCGCGTTGTTGCATATACGGGCTTTTGAGGCATTCGCGGTCGGCCGTCAGCAAACCGATAGTCTGCTGTAGTGCTGCCGCGTAGTCACGCCCTTTTTGCATCGTCTCGTTCGCACGACGAATCTTGGAGGACGCCACAAGTCCCATGGCTTTTGTCAGTTGCAACGTGGAAGAGACGCTTTTTATACGCACACGAAGTGCTTTTGTGTTGCCTGCCATAGGCGATTACACCTGCATTTCTGCCAAAATAGAGCGAAGCTCTTGTTCGTCGGACGGCTCATACTGCCCCGCCTCAATGCGGGCCAACCAGTCGCCGTGTTGATTCTCCAGCTTGGCAAACAGCCGTTCCTCGTACTCACGCACGTCCTTGATCGCCACCGCGTCAAGGAAGCCCTTGATGGCCGCGTACACGATCGCCACCTGGCAACCGACACGCACCGGCGCATTACGCCCTTGCTTGAGCACCTCGACGATGCGTTCGCCCAGCGCCAGACGCGCTTTGGTATCGGCATCCAAGTCACTGCCAAACTGCGCAAAGGATTGCAGTTCACGGTATTGCGAATAGATCAGCTTCAGCTCACCGGCCACCTTTTTCATGCCCTTCAGCTGCGCCGAGCCGCCCACACGGCTGACCGAGATGCCCGGGTTGATCGCCGGCATGATGCCGGCATGGAACAGCTCGGTCTCCAAAAAGATCTGACCGTCGGTGATGGAGATCACGTTGGTCGGAATATACGCCGACACATCGCCGGCCTGCGTTTCGATAATAGGCAGGGCGGTAATGGAGCCACCGCCGTATTCCTCTGCTACGCACGCGGCGCGCTCCAGCAAGCGAGAGTGCAGATAGAACACGTCGCCGGGATAGGCTTCACGTCCCGGCGGACGGCGAATGAGCAGCGACAGCGCACGGTAGGCTACCGCGTGCTTGCTCAGATCGTCGTAGACGATGAGCACGTCCTTGCCCTGCTCGCGGAAATACTCCGCCATCGCACAGCCGCTATACGGCGCAATGTATTGCAACGGTGCGCTCTCGGACGCACCGGCGGACACGATGATGGTATATTCCATGGCGCCGTTACGCGTCAGCTCGTTGGCCAGTGAAGCAACCGACGTGCTCTTTTGACCAATGGCGACGTAAATGCAGATGACGCCGGTGTTTTTCTGGTTGATAATGGTGTCGATCGCAATCTCGGTCTTACCGGTCTGGCGGTCACCGATGATCAGCTCACGCTGACCGCGACCGATGGGGATCATACTGTCGATCGCCTTAATGCCGGTCTGTAGCGGCACGCTGACGCTTTTGCGCTGAATGATACCCGGGGCCTCCGATTCAATGGGACGGGTGGTGGCGTAATCGATGGGACCTTTGCCGTCGATCGGCTCGCCCAGCGCGTTGACCACGCGGCCGAGCAGCTTTTCGCCTACCGGAACGGACACGACCTTGCCGGTACGGTTGACCGTGGTACCCTCGCGAATATCGTTGTTATCCGATAAGATCGCCACCGAAACGGTCTCGTCCTCCAGGTTTTGCGCCACGCCGAAGCTACCGCCTTCAAACTCCAGTAGCTCATTGGCCATGCAGTTTTGCAGGCCGTACACACGCGCAATGCCGTCACCGACAAGGATGACCTTGCCGGTCTCGGTCATATCGATCCTCGATTTATAGTTTTTGATCTGCGCCTTTAAAATAGTGCTGATCTCTTCCGGCTTGTTCATCCGATGATCACATCCTTTACTTCACGCAGACGGCGCTTGATGCTACCGTCGTAAGTCCGGCCCTCCATGTCGATCCGTATACCGCCGATGAGCGACGGATCGACCGCAAACGTAGCCTCCACCGTTTTGCCGCTGAGCGTTTCCAGCTTAGCGGTCAAAGCGGATTTTTGTGTTTCTGTCAGCTCCACTGCCGAGTACACCGTGGCGGTGGTTTTGTTGGCCAACGCCATGGCCATGGAATCAAACTCCGCAATACACGCCGTAAGCAGCGGCAGGCGGCCGTTTTCGCACAGCAGCTTAAGGAAGGAGACGATATACTCCGGCAGGCTACCGAAGGCCTCATCGATCGCCTGCAGACGTTCACTCAGCGGAATGGCCGGCGAACGCAGAAAATCAATATATTCCGGGGTTTGGAGAACCGCATCCCGGACGGTGCGCAGATGCTTCTGATACAGAGGGACGTTGCCCTCCTCCGCCGCCAGCACAAACAACGCATCGGCGTATTCGCGCTCAGTCTGCATCATAGCCGTCACCTATTTCGTCAA
This sequence comes from Clostridia bacterium, assembly GCA_017481085.1. GTDB lineage: Bacteria > Bacillota > Clostridia > Oscillospirales > Acutalibacteraceae > RGIG426. Next base: position 4,158 of record JAFUPS010000158.1, read on the forward strand.
TAAACGTGTCGATCAACCGGCGATGATCGTCAGCCGATACCTCGCGCTCCAACAGCTTTTCTGCCAGCGCCGACGAGACCTCGACGATCTCCTTGCGGATGCCTTCCTCGGCCTTGCGGCGTTCCAAGGCGGCCTCCTCCTGCGCCTGACGGACAATGCCGTCCGCTTTGGTTTTAGCTGCCGCCACGATCTCTTGCTCACGCTCGGTAGCAATGTCCGCGGCCGAGCGGATCACACGGTCGGCCTCTGCCTTGGCATCGGCCAGTTTCGCCTCGTAGGCTTTCTGCTCTGCCTGTGCCTGCTCCTTGGCAGACGCGGCCGCAGCATAATCCGCATCGATGGTGTTCTGGCGGGTTTCCAGCATCTTCTTGACCGGCTGATACAAAAACTTTTTAACGATCAAAAACAACAGCACCAGATTAGCCAGCGATGCCAGCATCTGCCACAGATTGACCGATATGATATCTAGTGTTTGCATAGACGTTCACTCCATGGTTTCGCAAGTAGCGAAACGGTTTTACAGGGCGCTCATGGTGTTGACAAGAATATTTACAAGTATATTCGGGGCAACGAAAATGAGCAGAATAGCGATAACCAGCGCATACAGACCGGTGGTCTCGGCGATGGCACAGCCCATCAGCATGGTGGTAGTGACAGAGCCCTTACTCTCCGGCTGGCGGGCAATCGATTCGCACGCGCTGGCGACAGCGTTACCTTCACCGATACCGGGGCCGATACCGGCGATCATCGCCATGCCGGCACCCAATGCACAGCAGCCTAAAATAATACCGATTGCGAGTTCCATAATACATTCCTCCATTTAATGAATTGACTTATTTTGTTTTTGTTGCTTACGTTGTTTGCGTTTTTCATATTCCTCTGCAGGAAATCCGCCTGCCACGTACATCATGGTGAGCATGGCGAAGATAAAAGCCTGCAAGCAGCCGCTGAACACGTCGAAATAAATCGACAGCACGGCCGGAATACCAATTTGGAACAGCGGGAAATCCGCCAAGGTGCCCGGCAACCAGCCAAGCAGCATGGAAGACAATCCGCCAAGTGCCGCCCCGAGCAGTACCGATATGACCGAACCGGACAGCACGTTGCCGTAGTGACGGAACGCCATCGATACCGGCGTAGCGATCTCACTGATAACGTTTAACGGGGTGAGCAACGCCACCGGCTCAGCAAAGCTCTTGAGGTAATGCACAGGGCCGGCCTTTAGCTTGTAGTACGTGATGAGCACGAATACGAGCACCGCCCAACCGCCGACGATATTGATATCGGAGGTAGGTGGATACAAACCGACAAGCGTCAGCAGACTGGACAGCGCCGAAAGCGCCAGAATAGCAATGACAAACGGTGCAAAGCCGAGGAAGTAGTCCCCCATGTTTTCCTTGACCAGCCCATCCACTTTTTCGACGATCAGCTCAGCGAAGTGCTGACGGCGAAGCACGATGTGCTCCCGAAGACCATGTGTGAGATACAGACACAAGCAGAAGGCGATCACCATAACCAA
>JAFUPS010000159.1 GCA_017481085.1 Clostridia bacterium
GCTGGTGCAGATGACCGAAATGGTCATCAAGAAATTTTCGCAGCCGTTGTATGAATCGCTGGGTGTGTTTTTGCCGCTTATCACCACCAACTGCGCGGTGCTGTGCGTGGCGCTCACCAACGTGCAAAACGGCAACGATTTCGGCACCAGCGTGCTCACCGGTTTCGGCACGGCGCTTGGCTTCTTTATCGCCATCGTGCTGATGTCCGGCATTCGCGAAAAGACGCAGCATAACGACGTGCCGCAGGCGTTCAAGGGAATGCCGCAGGCGTTGCTGACGGCGTGTTTGATGTCCATTGCCTTCTACGGCTTCAATGTTTTGTAAGGGGGTAGGACGATGGATTTTCAAGCAGTATGGACCGCCACGTTGGCGGTGGGTATCGTCGGCCTGGTCGTGGGTATCTTGTTGAGTATTCTGGGCAAGGTGCTGGCGGTGGAAAGCGACGAGCGTATCGACGCGGTACGCGAGGTCTTACCCGGCAATAACTGCGGTGGCTGTGGCTTGGCCGGTTGCGATGCCTGCGCCAAGGCCATCGTTGAGGGCACGGTGCCGGTAACGGTGTGTCCGGTCGGCGGTGCGGAATGTGCCGAAAAAATTGCTGAGATCATGGGTGTGGAGGCCGGTCATACCGAGCGCAAGGTGGCGTTTGTGCATTGCTCCGGCAACTGCGAGACCGCTCCGGTCAAAGCGAACTACACCGGCGCGCAGGATTGCCATGCGGCCGCTATTATGGGCGGCGCTGGCCGTAGCTGTGAATTCGGTTGCTATGGTCTGGGTAGCTGTGTTAAAGCATGTCAATTTGATGCTATTCACGTATTCGACGGCTTGGCAAACGTGGATAAGGAGGCCTGCACCGCGTGCGGATGCTGTGTAGAGGCTTGTCCGCAGAAGCTCATTTCGCTGGAGCCGGCGGATGCGATTGCAGAGATCGTGTGCTCGTCGCATTATAAGGGCAAGCAGGTCATGGAGGTCTGCTCGGCCGGTTGTATTGCGTGCGGCATCTGTGCGCGCACCTGCCCGGTCAACGCCATCGAAATGGTGGATAACCTGCCGGTCGTGGACCAGGAAAAATGCGTGCGCTGTGGTGTGTGCATCTCCAAATGTCCGCGCAAGGTCATCCATTTTCAATAAGGAGATTATCAATGAAACGATTGATTTGTATCGTGCTGGTGCTGTGCGTGTTGGTGGGGCTTTCGGGCTGTGCCGTTGCGCCGACGGCGGATGTCCGCAATAAGCTCGGCATCGGCGCGGATGCGTCGTACACGGTGTCGGATACGCAGAAGGCCACGGTGGAAACGACGTGGGCGGCGGTAATGCTGGATGCAAATGACCGCATTCTCGCTTGCCGTATTGACGCTATCAAAGCGGATGTGACTCCCGGCGTGGAGGGTGCGTCGTTTGCCACCAAGTATGATCTGAAAGAAGCGTACGGCATGGTGGCCTATGCCGATGCCGACAAGGAATGGTACCAGCAGGTGGATATCTTCTGTGAGGCAGTTGTAGGCAAAACGCTGGAGGAAGCCATGAACCTGCAGCCGGGCGAGGCTGACCTGGCAGCCGGTTGCACTATCTCGGTGTTGCCGCTACAGTATGCGCTGGCCAAGGCGTGCCAGAGTGCACAGCCGGTGGATGCGGCGGCGTCCGATACGCTGTCGGTCAAGCTGCAGGGCAGTGCCTCGGCAGCGGACGGCAAGGACGAATTTGAGTTTACCTTCGCGGCGGTCACCATTGCCGACGGTAAGGTGACGGCGTGCCGATACGATTCGCTCCCGTTTGCGATTGCGTTGGAAAACAGCGGCTACAAAGCGGAGGACAGCGGCGCGATGTTCCCCTCCAAGCGCGAGCAGGGGTTTGATTACGGTATGGTGGCCCATGCCGGTGCGCAGTACGAATGGTTCCAGCAGATCGATGCGCTGGAGGCGGCGGTGATCGGCAAGACGGCGGCGGAGATCGCCGGATTGCTGGGCGATAACGGTAAGATCCGCGAGGATATCGATCTGGCATCCACCGCTACCATTTACACCGGTGGTATCGTTGGTCAGATCGTGGCCGCTGTGGGACAATGAAGCGACTGATTTGCGTGTGTTTGGCGCTTCTGCTGTTGATGACCGGCTGTGACGGTCTCGGCGCTCCGGCGCAGTACAGTGAGCTGTACGTCGATACGTTCGACACGGTGGTGCAGTTGGTTGCCTATGATAGCGACGAGCAGCATTTCCGTGAGCAGGCAGAGGAGTTTCACCGTTTGCTGCAGGAGTACGATCGGCTGTACGACATCTACACCGCCTACGACGGTGTGAACAATTTATATGAGGTCAACCGGCAAGCAGGCGTGGCACCCGTGAAAGTGGACGACCGCATTTTGGATCTGCTGGAGTTTGGTAAAGAGGTGTACACCCTCTCGGGCGGTAAGGTGAATATCGCCGCCGGGGCGGTGCTGTCGCTATGGCACCAGGCGCGTACCGCCGGATTGAATGATCCGGCAAACGCGGCGTTGCCGGATGCATCGGCGTTGGCCGAAGCGTCAAAGCACACCGCTATCGAGGACATGGTTATCGACCGGCAGGCCGGCACGGTGTTCCTGCGAGATCCGGCGATGAGCCTGGATGTGGGTGCGATCGCCAAGGGTTATGCCACCGAGCAGCTGTGCTTGTGGATCGAGCGGAATGCGTGGTCACAGGCGGCGGTATCCGCCGGCGGCAACGTGCGCACGGTCGGCAGTAAGGGCGACGGCACGCCGTGGGTCATTGGGGTGGAAAATCCCAACCGCGACGATAAGCAGGCGTACGTGGCAACGCTCTGCCTGACCGGGCAGGCGTTGGTCACCAGCGGTGACTACCAGCGGACGTATACGGTCGACGGTGTTTTGTATCATCACATTATCGACCCGGCTACCTGCATGCCGGCGGATTACGTGCACAGCACCACCGTGCTGTGCGACGATTCCGGTTTGGCGGATGCGCTGTCTACCGCGTTGTTCCTGATGCCGGTAGCAGACGGACAGGCATTGGTGGCGTCGCTTGAGGGCGTGGAAGCGCTGTGGGTGACCGACGATTACCAAACGATCATGACAGACGGCTTTGAGGCCGCACAGAAAGAGGAATGACAATGAAACATGCTCATCCGAAACAACATCCGGTCACCTGGGTGGCGTTGGTCGCCGTCATGCTGGTGCTGACGGTCGGTTGCATGCTGGGCAGCGATGCCTGGTACCGCGCGGTATCCGCTTCGCGTGCTACCGCTGCTTCCGAGCTGCCGTTTGGCATTGTGGCAACCGAGCCGGTAGAGGTGGATCTGCCGGATATCGAGCACGGCGTGCAGAAGGTGGAAAAGGGCTTGGATGCGGGCGGCAAGGCTGTCGGTTGGCTGGTGACGGTCGTCAGCGAGGGGCAAGGTCCCACGACCTGCACGGTGGTTATCTCCGCAGACGGTAAGACGCTTGGCGGCATCCGTGACGTCAGCGGCAGCGTGGGCGGCCGGTACTACAATATCCGTGTACAGCTGCCGTATTTTACGCAGCAGTTTGAGGGCCGCTATCTGCCGGTCTCGGAGGATCAGGTGGATTTCGCCTCGGGCGCGACCGGTTCTTCGAAGTCGGTGGTTGCCAATATTCAGACTGCCGCAGACTTTGTGAATGATAAGCTGATTTGAGGATAGCTATGGACGCAGCAAAGCTGAAATTCAAACCAATGGATTTGCTGATCCCCACTGCCGCCCTTGTGGTGGCGGTGGTTATTCTTGTGCTGAATTTCACGCGTGAGCAGCCGTCTGAAAAATGGGCAGAGGTGCGCATCGGTGGTCAAACAGTGGCGGTGCTGCCGCTTGACGAGAATACGGAAGCGGTATATGAGGCCGGCGGCGGTCACAACCACGTGACCGTGCAGGATGGCAAGGTGCTTGTGAGCGCGGCGGATTGCTCCACGCAGGTATGCGTGCGTTCGCGTGCGATCTCCCGGGTGGGCGAAAGCATCGTGTGCGCACCGCACGGCTTAGTCGTGACGGTGGTCGGTGAGCGTACCGAGACCGTCCCCGACCTGATCGTGAGGTGACGGCATGAACAAGAAGATCCTGTCGGTCGCGGTATACGGATTGCTGCTGGCGGTGGCCTTTGCGTTTTCGTTTATGGAGGTGCTGATCCCCTTTAACCTCGGTATCCCCGGGGTGAAGCTGGGATTGGCCAATCTGGTGGTCGTCGTTATGCTGGCGTGTCTGCCGTGGCAGGGGGCGTTGACCGTTTCGGTGCTGCGTATTTTGCTCAGCGGTCTGCTGTTCAGTGGCCCTTCCGGTATGCTGTATGCGCTGGCCGGCGGTCTGTGCAGTTTTGCAGTGATGGCATTACTGTTGCGCTGCCGGTATTTCAGTCTGTTCGGCGTGAGCATGGCGGGTGGACTGGCACACAATTTCGGTCAGCTAGCGGTGGCAATATGGGTCACGCAGACGGCGCGCATCGTATGGTACTTACCCGTGCTTATTATTTCCGGTGTGATCACCGGCGCTCTCATTGGTCTGGCTGCTTCGCTGATCATTCCCCGACTTCCCAAACGATTTTTGATAAACTGAAACCCGAACCCAACCGGTTTCGGGTTTTTATTATACCGTGAAACAGGACGATATTTGTTGAAATATGACAAAGGTTGCGCGAAAATTTCTACGGTAATTAGATAAAATAGTGAATATTGCCCTTGAAATCACTAAAAAACATGTTATAATAGAATTAGTATGGTATATCTGTTAGTCCGTCTTGAGGTGAGGATATGAGCTTAAATTCGATTTTCGGCACCTACCCCGGTCGTGCATACGAGCGGTTTGGCTGTCATCCGCATGATGATGGCACCATGACCTTTTGCGTGTGGGCACCGAACGCGCAGGCAATCTCGCTGGTGGGCGATTTCAACGATTGGCAGGTGGGGCAAACGCCGCTGTGCCGCGGCTTGAACAACTGCTGGGACGTCACGATTCCGGCGTTGCCGCTGTACGCGGCCTATAAGTACGCCATCACCGGTCCGGACGGTAAGGTTACTTTGAAAGCCGACCCCTACGGTACGCATTTTGAAACACGCCCCGGCACCGCTTCCAAGGTGTATCCGTTGGAGGGTTGTTACCAATGGCAGGATGCGGCGTGGATCGAGCAGCAGAAAACCGCTTTATCGTACGACCGGCCGATGAACATCTACGAGGTGCATGCCGGCTCGTGGAAACAGACGGAGGACGGCGAATTTTACGATTACGAACGCTTGGGCGATGAGCTGGTGGCGTACGTCAAAGATATGAATTACACCCACATTGAGCTGTTACCAATGACGGAGTATCCGTTCGACGGCTCGTGGGGGTATCAGGTCACCGGGTATTTTGCCCCCACCTCCCGTTACGGTACACCGGCCGGATTTATGTCGTTTGTGGACAAATGCCATAATGCCGGTATCGGCGTGATCCTCGACTGGGTACCGGCGCACTTTCCGCGTGACGAGGCCGGGCTGTTCCGCTTTGACGGTACGCCCTGCTACGAATACGCCGATCCGCGCAAGGGTGAGCATAAGGAATGGGGCACCTGTGTGTTCGATTTCGGTCGGCCGGAGGTGCAGGAATTCCTGCTGTCGTCGGCTATGTTCTGGCTGGAAAAGTATCACATCGACGGTCTGCGCGTAGACGCGGTGGCCTCGATGCTGTATCTCGATTACAACCGTAAGGACGGCGAATGGGTGGCCAACGACTACGGTGGCCGCGAGCATACGGCGGCGGTCAATTTCCTCCGCCACTTAAATGGCAGTATTTTTGCCAACTATCCGCAGGCGCTGATGATCGCGGAGGAGTCCACCGCCTGGCCGATGGTCTCCCGCCCGGCGGCGGATGGAGGTTTGGGCTTTAACTACAAATGGAACATGGGCTGGATGAACGATATGTTGCGGTATATGTCGCTCGATCCGCTGTTCCGCAAGCACAATCACAACGCCCTTACGTTTTCGTTCCTCTATGCGTTTTCCGAAAACTTCGTGCTGCCTATCTCGCACGACGAGGTGGTGCACGGCAAGGGCTCGCTGATCAATAAGATGCCGGGTGATTACGAGCAGAAATTTGCCGGTGTACGGCTGTTTTTGGCGTATATCATGGCGCATCCGGGCAAAAAACTGTCGTTTATGGGCAGCGAGTTCGGGCAGTTCTCCGAGTGGGATTTCCACAAAGGGCTGGACTGGATGCTGCTGGATTACGAAACGCATCGCACGCTGCAAAGCTACACCAAGGCGCTCAACGCCTTCTACCTGCAGCAACCCGCCTTGTGGGAGCAGGATTTTTCGTGGCAGGGCTTCGAGTGGATCTCGGCAGATGACAGCAACCAGAGTGTGTTGGCGTTTCGCCGTCGGGCAAAGGACGGCAGCGAGCTGGTGGTCGTGTGCAATTTCACGCCGGTCGCACGTCCGGGCTACCGTATCGGTGTGCCGGCAGAGGGCAACTACCGCGTGGTGTTCAACTCCGATGATGCGGCGTTTGGCGGCACGGGTATGACCGATACTACGTGCGTTCAGACGTCTGCTGAGCCGATGCACGGGCTGTCGCAATCCGTTTCGCTGGATCTGCCGCCGCTGTCGGTGCAGTTTATGCGGTTGGATTGATATCCGGCCGGTATTCTATCTGTTAAAAATAGTCGAAAGACTTTAAGGGGGAGTAAATTCATGTTCCGCAAACAAGAATGTGTCGCTATGCTGTTGGCTGGCGGCCAGGGTAGCCGTTTGTATGCCCTGACCCGTCAGATCGCCAAGCCGGCTGTGCCGTATGGCGGCAAATATCGCATCATCGATTTCCCACTGTCCAACTGCATCAACTCGGGTATCGAGACGGTGGGCGTGCTCACGCAGTACCGTCCGCTGGTCTTAAACGAGTATATCGGCTCGGGTGAGCCGTGGGACCTCGACCGCATGGATGCCGGTGTGCACGTACTGCCGCCGTACCAGGCGATCGCCGGTGCAGGCTGGTATAAGGGTACTGCCAACGCTATTTATCAGAATATCGAGTTTATCGAGCGGTATGACCCGGAATACGTGCTGGTGCTTTCGGGTGACCACATCTACAAGATGGATTATTCCAAAATGATCGCCCAGCACAAGGAAAAGAACGCCGACTGCACCATCGCGGTGCTGGAGGTGGAGATGGAGGAGGCCAAGCGCTTTGGCATTATGAATGCCAACGAGGACGGCTCCATTTATGAATTTGAAGAAAAACCGGCCAACCCGAAGTCCAACCTCGCTTCCATGGGCATTTACGTGTTTAGCTGGCAGAAGCTGCGTAAGTATCTCATTGAGGATGAGGCCAACCCCGATTCGTCCAACGACTTCGGTAAAAACATCATCCCGAACATGCTGAATAACGGCGAAAAGCTGTATACTTACCGCTTCGACGGCTATTGGAAGGACGTCGGTACGATCGACAGTTTGTGGGAAGCCAACATGGATCTGCTCGATCCGAACGTGCCGCTGAACATGCGCGATACCAAATGGCGCATCTATTCGCGCACGGCCGGTCTGCCGCCGCATTACATCGGCAAAAACGCCAAGGTGCAAAACAGCATGATCTCCGAAGGTAGCGAGATCGAAGGCAACATGGAATTTTCCATCGCATTCCCGGGTGTTGTGGTTGAGGAAGGCGCAGAGATCGTGGATGCCATTCTGATGCCGGGTGCACACGTCGGTAAAAATGCGAAGGTGCAATACGCCATTCTGGCAGAGGACGTCGTGGTCGAAGAGGGTGCGGTCGTCGGTGAGAAGCCGGAGGAAATGGAAAATCTGGATGAGTGGGGCGTGGCCGTTGTGGCCAGCGGCATCCGCATCGGTGCCGGCGTGAAGGTGCCGGCCAAGGCTATGATCGAAGAGGACCAGAAAGGGGGCGAGCAGGCATGATTAAAAAGACCGGAGTTTGCGGTTTGATCTTCCCGAGCGTTCATGACGATGTGTTGCACGAGATGACCACCGTGCGCGAGCTCGGCTCCATTCCGTTTGGCGGCCGTTATCGCCTCATCAACTTCCCGCTTTCCAATCTAGTACACGCCGGTATCACCAATATCAGCGTGGTCACCACCAAAAAATACCTCTCGCTGGCCCAGCACATCGGCTCGGGCAAGGCGTGGGATCTGGCCCGCAAAAAGCAGGGCCTGACGCTGTTGCCGGCATTGGGTGCCAAGCAGGAGGAATACGAGGGTCGCATCATTCCGCTGCACGACGTGCTGCAGTGGCTGGAGCTGTGCGAAGAGGATTACGTGGTGATGTCCGATTGCTACGTAGTCGGTAACATCAACTACAAGGCACTTGTAAAGAGCCATATTGCTTCGGGCGCAGAGATCACCGTGGCGTATAAGACCGGCGCTTGCCCGGAGCTTCCGGACGTGGTGGTGCTGGATACGGACGACAACGATGTGGTGACTAACCTGCGTATCGGTTGTCGGCCGGCAGGTGAGGTGGCGTATGGCATCGGTTTGTACGTGATCGCGCGTGAAAAGCTCATCGCGCTGGTCGAGGATGCCTACAGTTGCGGTTACACCAGCTTTGAGCGCGACATTCTGCGCGCCCGCGTGGCGTGCGGCGGTGTGCGCGGCTATGAGGTGCCGGAGTTTACGATGGTCATCAACAGCCTGCAGAGCTATTTTGATGCCAATATGGCGATCATGGATAAGGATATCCGCAAAAAGCTGTTCCCGGCGGATTACCCGGTCTATACCCGTGTGCACGATTGTGCGCCGGTGGTATACGGCCTTAACTCCGAAATGACCGGTTCGCTGGCGGCTGACGGTGCGTATATCGACGGCGAAGTGACCGATTCGTTGCTGTTCCGCAACGTCAAGATCGAAACCGGCGCAACGGTGCGCAACTGCATCATCATGGAAGGCAGCGTGGTCCACAAGGGCGCGGTGCTGGAAAACGTGGTGCTGGATAAAAACGTCGTCGTCAGCGAGGGCCGTGTGTTGCGCGGCGCGCCGACCTATCCGTTGTACGTCAGTAAGGGCAAGCAGATCTGACACCCATAGAGTGGAGAAAGGAAACGCATTATGAAAGTGTTATATGTAGCCAGTGAGGCGCTTCCGTTTGTGGCTTCCGGCGGTCTGGCTGATGTGGCCGGCTCGCTCCCGAAGGAGCTCCGCCGCCGCTTGTGTGGCTGTCGCGTGGTGTTGCCGCTGTATGAATCCATTCCGCAGGCCATGCGTGAGCGTATGACCTTCCTCACCAGCTTTTCGGTGCCGGTGGCATGGCGCCGCCAGTACTGCGGTGTGTTCGAGGCCAAGGTTGACGGCGTGATCTATTATCTGCTGGATAATCAGTATTACTTCAAGCGCGCCGGACTGTACGGTCACTACGACGATGCCGAGCGCTTTGCCTTCTTCTCGCGTGCGGTGCTGGAGATGATCAAGCAGATCAATTTCCAGCCGGATATTATTCACGCCAACGACTGGCAATCGGCATTGGTGCCGATCTACCACACACTGTTTTACGCGCAGGATCCGTTCTATTCCGGCATCAAGACGTTGTTTACGATACATAACATTCAGTATCAGGGCCAGTATGGAATGGATATTTTGGGTGACGTGTTCGGCATTCCGCAAGAGAAAGCCTCGATCGTGGAGATGGCCGGTTGCGTCAATCTGATGAAAGGTGCTATCGAAACGGCTAACCGTGTTTCCACCGTCAGCCCGACCTATGCCAAGGAGATTCTCGACCCATGGTTTGCGCACGGCATGAACGATATGCTGGAAGCGCGCAAATGGAAGCTGTCGGGTATTTTGAACGGTATTGATGTGGACGGTTACAACCCGGAGACCGACCCAAACCTGGTGGCCAATTATACGCAGGAAGATCGCGCCGGCAAGGTGCTTTGCAAAAAGGCACTGCAGGAGGAAATGGGTCTTCCGCAGCAGGCGGATCGCCCGGTGATCGGCATGGTCACGCGGCTGGTATCGCATAAGGGTCTCGATCTGGTCAAGGCGCGTATAGAGCAGTTGCTGGAGCAGTCGGATGCGCAGTTGGTGGTGCTCGGCTCGGGCGACTGGGCATACGAGAACTTCTTCCGTGATCTGCAGGGTCGCTATCCCGATCGCGTGGCATACCGTGCCGGCTTTATCCCGGCGCTGGCTCGCCGTATCTACGCCGGTGCGGATATCTTTCTCATGCCGTCGCAGAGCGAACCGTGCGGCTTGGCGCAGATGGTCGCTTGCCGCTACGGCACCATTCCGGTGGTGCGCGAAACCGGCGGTTTGAAGGATAGCATCCGCGATGCCGGCGATGGCGAAGGCAACGGCTTCACCTTCCAGACCTACAACGCAGACGATATGCTGGATGCGTTGCAGCGGGCGGTGACGGCGTATCATGCTGAGGGTTGGCAGGATATTATTGGCAGAGCGATGAACAGCGATTTCAGCTGGGGACGCTCGGCCAACGAATATCTGCGGCTGTACCGCGCCATGATCAAAGAATAAGCAACGTGGCGGAGGGATGCCCCTCCGCCATATCCTTGAAAGGAGACTGTTATGAAACTGACACAAGAGCAACAGGCGATTCTGGACGGCTCGCAAGGCGAGGTCATGGCCAAGGTCATGAAGACCATGGTCATGTACGGTGACACGTTCGGTGCGGAGGAGATGATTCCGGTTACCGGTGCTAAAGGTCACCTGGTCACCAGCTTCGGCTTTGGCGTGATGACGGCGATGTTTGATCTGATGGATCAGCTTATTGAGGCCGGTATCGTGTCCAAACAGCCGTTTACGATGGATCCGCGGCCGATGGATAAAAACGTACCGTCTAATCTCATTATGGACCTCATCACCAAGAAATTCATGTATACCAAGCAGGCGTCGTATGAGGAGCAGTTGGCTAAAGTCGGCCTGGAATCCCGCGAGACCGGGTTTACCTGCGCCTGCTATTTTGACGAAGTGGGCAACGTGCCGAAAAAGGGCGACATTCTCTCGTGGGCGGAAAGCTCGGCGGTGGTGTATGCCAACTCGGTGCTGGGCGCACGCTGCAACCGTAATTCCGGCATCATCGATCTGTTCGGCTCTATTCTCGGCTGTGTGCCGAAGTTCGGTCTGCTTACCGACGAAGGCCGCAAAGCGACCTGGGTCATCGATGTGAAGACCAGCAAAAAGCCGGAGGCACAGATCCTTGGCTCGGCCATCGGCATGAAGGTGATGGAGGAAGTGCCGTATGTGCGTGGTCTGGATCTATTCCTCGGTAACGAGCTGAATCAGCAGACGCGCGATTACCTCAAGGATTTCGGTGCGGCAACCGCCTCTAACGGTGCGGTCGGCTTGTACCACATCGAGGGTCTTACCCCGGAAGCGGTAGAGCAGGGCGAAGCCCTTATTGCCGAAGGCGCACAGGTATACGTTATCGACGACGACGAGCTGGAGCGCGTGGAGAAGGGCTATCCGCTGATTTGGAAAGACCCGGATGCGCAGCCGAAGCTTGCGTTTATCGGTTGTCCGCATCTGTCGCTGGAACAGCTGAAGGATTGGGCGCACAAAATTGACGAGGCGCTCACTGCCGCCGGTCGCAAAAAGGTGGCGGTGCCCACCGTGATGACCACGCCGGTTGCGGTGCTGGACAAGTTTAACGAAACACCGGAAGCGGCGATGCTCAAGGCACGCGGCGTGGTGGTCAGCTATATCTGTCCGCTGATGTACATGAACAATCCGCTGGCAGGCAAAATGCCGGTCATCACCAACTCCAACAAGCTGCGCACCTATACTACCGCACGGTATTACAAGAGCGACGAATTGCTCCGGCAGATCACGAAAGGAGGCGACCGCTGATGGCAAAGGTTTTTAAAGGACGCCCGGTCGTGCCGGGTAAAGCGACCGCCACGGCGTTGGTGTCGCAGGCCGGCTTCAACACGCTGGCATCGTATCAGAAGAGCTTGCTGTTTGGTGACAAAAACGCTACCTGCAGTGATCAGAACAACCCTGATCTATATGGTAAGGAAATGGTCGGTACGGCGTTGTGCTTGCCGCAGACCATCGGCTCTACCACCGGCGGTCTGGTGCTGTTTTCCGCAGCGGCAATGGGACGCCAGCCGGCGTGCCTGCTGTTCTCGCAGCCGATCGATTCGCTGGCGGCCGCCGGTGCAATCCTCTCGGACGTGTGGACGGATGCCTCCATGCCGACGGTGGACGGTCTGGGCGAGGAGTTCCTCGCCTACGTGCAGACCGGCATGACCGTTACGGTGGATGAGGACGGTACGGTTACCGTGGAATAAGCATAACAAAAAGGGACGGATATTTCCGTCCCTTTTTGCTGCCCATCTTACCGCTCCGGTTACCCGGTTTCCGTGGGCGTGGTTAATTGTTCATACGGTCAATCGCTTTGAGCACGTCCAGCGGATCGCCGTCTACCGTCACCTCAACGTGCAAATGCGGCTCAGTCGCCGCCTCACACGGCACCTCGCCAAGTGTACCGACGGCCTGGTTGACCTTGACGGTATCGCCGGCATCCAGCTCGGTAGTGATGCCGCAATATTTGACACGAATGCCGTAGCCGCAATCCAGCTCCAGACAGCCGCCCCACAGCGCGTCGTTGTAGACGGCGGTGACGGTACCGTTGGTCAACGCGACGATCTTATCACCGACGTGACCGCCGAAATCGACCGCCTGATGCACGCGGTAGCTTTGCAGTGTATCGTTCCACACCGGCGTGTCGCTGTATTCCGCAATGACGTTATTGGAAAGCGGGAGCACGTAGAGTGGCTGCTCCGCTTGGGTAGACGGTGCGGTTTTAGCGGTGGTTTTAGCGGTGGTGGTAACGGTCGTGGTCTCCGTAGTGCTGGGCTGGGTGGTGGTGATGTTGACCGGCGCGGTGCGTTCCGGCTCGGTCGGCTCCGGGGCTGTCATGCTGTCCAGCACGGCGACCAGCCCGATGCCGGCGACCAGCGCCACCGCCAGCACGGCGATCAGTGCGGCACCGCTTTGTTTCTTTCTGCGCGGTCTTTCGGCGTCCGGCGGTGTCTGCCGGTGTGTGATCTTCATGTGCGAGGTCCCTCCCTTGCTTGTTTTCATGGGTAGTATGCACGAAAACCGGAAGGTTTATACAATAAAAAACAAACAACCGCCCGTTGCCGGGCGGCTGTTCGTTCAGAGGGGTTTGAGGAGGGTATTTCGTGCACTCGTTGCGGTGGAGGTCGGTGCTGCGGTACACGTCACTCCCGAGTGCATCTTTATTATAGCAAAAAGGATGCCACGGTTTGTGACATCCTTTTTAACGTTTTGTAAGAAATTGTCGGAAAATCAGCCTTGTTGTTCGTCCAGCGTCAGCGAATACGCCGGCATGAATTCCTGCAAGAAAGCCTCTACCGCCGGTAACTGCATATCGTGCAGTGCCTGCTCGGTCGCTTTTTGAGCGTTGTCAAATTCCTTGTTGCCAAGCTTCAACTCCTCGGTGCACTTGACCAGCGCCGAGAGCTTGTCCGCCGCTTTGACAAGGCGTGCCTCAATGCTGCCGTCCTCGCCGTGCAACAGCGGTGCATAGAGCGGACGCAGGTCATCCGGCAGCATGTCCAGCAGGCGGTTGGCCGCACCGGTCTCCACCTTTTTGTAGGCTTCGCGGATAGCCGGGTCGTGGTACTTGACCGGCGTGGGCAGATCGCCGGTAAGAATTTCTGGCACGTCGTGATACAGCGCCAACAGCACGCAACGACCGGTATCGACCGTGCCGCCGAAGCGTTGGTTGGTGAGCAACGCCAGCGCGTGCGCCAGCACGGCTACCTCCTGCGTGTGTTCGCTGATATTTTCGGTGCTGGTGTTGCGCATCAGCGGCCAGCGGTGAATGTATTTCATGCGCGAGAGCATCGCGTAAAAGCTTTTGGGCATCGTTTTGTTCTCCTTCTATAACAAGTGTAATTAGTATACCACAGACGAGAGGCCAAAAGCAACGGTTTTTTTGCGGCTTCGATTGACAAAGCAGGGGAGGAATAGTAAAATAAGGAAAGATCGCAAAGGAGGAGGGTTGCCAATGGCGGTTTGGAAAATAGCCGATCGCACGTTATCGGGTGATCGGGCGTTGGTCATGGCGATCCTCAACGTCACGCCGGACAGTTTTTCGGACGGTGGACGGTTTTTAGACCCGGAAGCGGCGGTCTCACAGGCGTGCTATTTACAGGCACTGGGTGCGGCTATCGTGGATATCGGCGCACAGTCCACGCGCCCGGGGAGTACGCCCATCTCTGCCGAGGAGGAATGGGATCGGCTTTCGCCGGTGTTGCAGGCGTTGCAAGGGCGGTTGCATATCCCGCTATCGGTTGATACTTTTTACCCTGAGGTGGCACGGCGGGCGCTGGCGGCCGGGGTGCAGATATTAAACGATGTTTCCGGCAGTCTGGACAACGGATTTCCGGCATTGGCGGCGGCTACCGGCGCAGGGCTGGTGATGACACATCACGGCGTTGGCGGCGAATTGGTCGAGGACGTATTCACATATTTTTCGCAGGCGTTGCTCGCCGCGGATGCGGTGGGCTTAGACCGTCGGCAGATCTGTTTGGACGTGGGGCTGGGCTTCGGCAAAAGCCGTGAGGTGGATCTGGAGCTGATTGCCCGTCTGCCGGAGCTGCACGCGGCGTTTCCCGAAAATCTGTTGCTGGTGGGTGGCTCGCGCAAACGCGTGGTGGCACAGTTCACCGGCGATCCGCCGGTTGATCGGCGGCTGGGCGGCTCGGTGGCTTTGCATACGCTGGCACAGCTGGGCGGTGCCGGTGTGTTGCGCGTACACGACGTGGAAGAAACGGTGCAGGCGGTGCGCTTCACCGATGCCTTTATGAAGGCGAAAGGAGAATGATCATGGGACATTGGATTGAATTTCCGGCGCTTGGCTGGCATTTTTCCATCAACGACACGCTGGTGTCGTTCGGGAATTTTTCCATCAAGTATTATGGGTTGCTCATTGCGCTGGGCTTTTTGCTGGCGGTGATCTACGCGTATAAGCGCATGCCGCAGTTTGGTCTGTGCGCTGAGGGCACTGCGAAGGATGAGGTCGTCAACCGCGTGTTTGACGTGGTGCTGGTATCCACGCTGCTGGCATTTATCGGCGCGCGGCTGTATTACGTGCTGTTTTCGGAGGACCGTGCGTGGTATTTTGAAAGCCCGGTGCGCATTTTGCAGATCTGGAACGGCGGTCTCGGCATTTACGGCGGCATCATTCTGGCGTTTGTGACCGGCCTGATCATGTGCCGTGTTCGCAAGGTCAACACGCCGGCGATGTTCGATATGGCGTCGCTTGGGTTTTTGATCGGGCAGGGCATTGGCCGCTGGGGCAATTTCTTCAACCAGGAAGCGTTTGGCGCTAACACCACGTTGCCGTGGGGCATGACCGGCGATGTGATTCAGTCCGGCAAGCACATCAACGATACGCTGGGCGTAGCCGGCTTTGATCCGTCGCTGCCGGTGCATCCAACGTTTTTGTACGAATCGCTGTGGTGCCTGCTCGGTTTCGTGCTGTTGCATATCATGAGCAAGAAGTTCTATAAGTTCAAGGGGCAGATCTTTTCATCGTATATCATTTGGTACGGCATCGGTCGGTTTATGATCGAGGGACTGCGTACCGACAGCCTGTATCTCGGCTCTATGAAGGTATCACAGCTTGTGGCCGTCGTCATGGTGTTGGTCGGCGTGGGGTTGCTGTTTGCGTTCCATGCCCATGCCAACCGCTTGGTATTGGTACCGGCAGAAGCTCCGGTGACCGAGGAAACCGCTGAGAATGAAGAACAGCCGATCGAAGCAGAGGAGAAAACAGATGAAAGCAACGCTGATTGACGGAAAAGCTATTGCCGCGGCGGTCCGCGCCGATCTGGCGGCCGAGGTAGAGAGCCTGAAGGTGGCCGGTACGCTGCCGGGGTTGGCGGTTATTTTGGTGGGGGAAGACCCGGCCTCTCAGGTGTACGTGCGCAACAAAACGCGTGCATGCGCCGAGGTGGGTATCCACGCCGAGGAATATCGTCTGCCGGCGGATACGACCGAGCAGGAATTGCTGGCGCTGGTCGCCGAGCTGAACGCCCGCGCGGATATCGACGGCATTTTGTGTCAGTTGCCGTTGCCCAAGCCGCTGGATGACGCGGCGGTGATCGCCGCCATTGACCCGGCGAAGGACGTGGATGCGTTTTCGGCGGTGAACGTGGGGCATATTATGATTGGTGATTATGCGTTTTTGCCCTGCACGCCGGCCGGTGTGATGGAGCTGCTGCATCGCAGCGGTGTGGACGTCGCCGGTAAACGGTGCGTGGTGATCGGTCGCAGTAATATTGTCGGCAAGCCGATGGCGATGCTGCTGCTGCACGAAAACGGCACGGTGACGGTGTGTCACTCCCGCACGCAGCAGCTGGCAGCCATTTGCCGCGAGGCGGATATTTTGGTGGCGGCGGTCGGCCGTGCGAAGTTTGTAACCGCCGATATGGTGAAGGACGGCGCGGTGGTCATCGACGTGGGCATGAACCGCGATGAGAACGGCAAGCTGTGCGGCGACGTGGATTTTGACGCGGTGGCGGAGGTCGCTTCGCTGATCACGCCGGTACCGGGCGGCGTAGGTCCTATGACCATTGCGATGCTGCTGAAAAACACCGTGACGGCCGCCACGCGCCGCGCGGCGAAAAAAGTGTAAAAATTTTGAAAAGAAGGCTTGACAAGCCGCTTTGCTTGTGGTATGATACTCGGGCAGTCGCGGCTTTAGCTCATCTGGTATACCGCCAACTTGCCAAGGTGGAGGTAGCGAGTGCGAGCCTCGTAAGCCGCTCCAAAAAAGAA
>JAFUPS010000160.1 GCA_017481085.1 Clostridia bacterium
CCGTCGATGACGGCCGATACCTTGCGGTCGGAGCCGCCGGCATCAAAGCCGATGCGACAGCCTTCGAGGTGACGGCCCACGGCCTTCGGGTTGGATTTTTCAGCGGGGCAAGCCTCCAGCGGCAGGCTTTCCACCACAAACGGCTGTTCGTACACGCCGGACATGAAATCCACGTCAAACTCGCGTGCGCCGCCCTTGCAATAGGTCTCGGCAATATACGCGCCCATGTCATCGTCGCCGCAGATCATCACGTGGAAGCCGCCGGTTGCCCACAGCAGCATCTTAACGGTGCGCTCGACGTACACGCGGTCGGCCGCCTGCATTTCCGGCGTGCCGTGGATGCGGCAGCGGCGTACCGCCACGCAACCGCCGTTACGCTCCACCGCAATGGCGATCTCTTTGCCGTTGGCGGCGGATTTATCGAACGCGCGAACAAACGCCGACAGCGGCATAAAGGTCTGGTCCAGCACCGGCAGATTTTTGACCGGTACCTCAATTCCGAACATATTCATCAATAAAAACCTCCTAAATGGGATTTTTTGATAACTTGCTGAATTTAGTATAGCACAGTTTTTTCGGTCCGTCGTTGTTCTATTTGTCAAAAAATTTGCATACGTATATCTAGCAAGACCCAAGTAAAAAAAGGAGGAAAACGAGATGAAACAGGAAACGTACGGTTTTGAAGGCTCTCGCACCGAAACCGCCGACAACCGGTTTTACACCGGCAGCATTGGCGGCTTACGCGCGGCGATCGTGGAAGGCGCGGTGTGCGAGGGTGTGGTCACACGGTGTGACAGCGAGCACAATTTGCACATCGAGTTGCCGTGCGGCGAGGGAATCATCCCTCATGAACACGGAGCAGAGGGCATCGCCGAAGGCCGCACACGCGATATTGCGTTGCTGACGCGTGTGGGCAAACCGGTGAGCTTTACGGTAAAAGAGGTATGGAGTGAGCCGGACGGCTTTGTGCGCGCCCGGTTATCGCGGCTGGAGGCACAGGAGCGCTGCCGGCAGGAGCGCGTTGCGCGGCTGCGGCCGGGCGATATTCTGCCGGTGAGGGTGACGCATCTGGATACGTTCGGTGCGTTTTGCGATATCGGGTGCGGCATTTCGGCGTTGATGCCTATTGCATCGCTGTCGGTGTCGCGTATTGCTCATCCGTCCGACCGCGTGGCGGTGGGGCAGGATATTTTTGCGGTGGTAGCGAGTGTGGTGGACGGTCGTGTGACGCTTTCAATGCGTGAGCTGCTGGGGACGTGGGAGGAAAACGCCGCCCGATTCACGGTGGGAGAGACCGTTCCCGGCATCGTGCGGTCGGTGGAAAGCTACGGCGTATTCGTGGAGCTGACGCCCAATCTGGCAGGATTGGCTGAGCTGCGCGGCGGCGTGGCGGTCGGCGACGGTGCGACGGTGCATATCAAAAGCATCCTGCCCGAGCGCATGAAGATCAAGCTGGCGATCGTGGATACGTATCCCGGGCGTCCCAAGCTACGCCCACTGCCGTTTGTGCAGACCAATGGGCATATCGACCGCTGGGATTACTCGCCGCCCGGTGCGGAAAAAAAGATTTTTACGGAGTTTTGCTGAAAATTTTGACATCGTTTGAGGAATATGGTACACTATAGGCGTACACACTAATATTCCGAAAGCGAGACATACAGTATGCTGTATCCCATTCAAACCGAAGAAAAACGCCTCATTCGCCGCCGCAGCAATCTGGCGGCGGTGGCGGTGATGCTGATGCTTGTGATGACCTACGTGCTGGGCTTTGGCGTGGCGATCCTGCAAATGTTCGGCGTGGACGTCGGGCTGTCGACCTATATGAACGGCGACACGTTGACCGCGTCTGACCCCAACCGGTATTTGGTGCTCAACCTGGTGCTGTATATCGGTATGCTGGGTGTGCCGGCGCTGGTGGGTTGGCTGTTGCTTGGCACACAGCAGGAGAAACTGCAGGTGTACCGCCCGTTGAGTGCGGACCGATGGGTAGGTTATTTGATGTTGGGCATGGGCATGTGCATCTTTGCCAATATCGTTGCCTACGGCACGACGGTGGCGTTTTCGCTGTTCTCGCTGTATCCGTCGGATGTGCCGGATACGGCAGACGGCACGCTGGTCAACTGGTTGCTGTCGATGGTTGGCACGGCGGTGTTACCGGCCATTTTAGAGGAGCTGTTGTTCCGCGGTGTGGTGATGGGGTTGCTTCGTCCGGCCGGGGATCGCGTGGCGATCCTGGTCAGCGCGTTGCTGTTCTCGTTGGCGCACGGCACGCTCACGCAAATTCCGTTTGCATTTGTGCTGGGGCTGGTATTCGGTTTTCTGTACGTGCGCACCGGCAGCCTGCTGGTGCCGATGGCACTGCATTTCCTCAACAACGGCATGGCGGTCACCTTCGAGTGCCTTGTGCCGGTGCTGGGGGAGGATACGGTCACCCTGATCGTCTATCTGGTCTATGCGGTGCTGGCGTTGCTCGGTGCGATCGGTGCGGCGTATCTGCATACGCGCCGTGACCGTCCGTTGCAGGCGATCGGGCAGGGGGCGTCGGCGCTTAGCTACGGTCAGCGGCTAAAGGCGGCTTTGTGCACGGTGGTCATGATCATTGTGCTGGTGTGGTCGGCGTTGCAGCTACCGATGAACGTGGAGTACGATCCCGACCGCGAACAGCCAAGCGGTGTCGAGGATGTGCAACCGGACGACGGTCTGTTTGCCGGAGACGGCAACGGAGAAAGCGCTGGTGTGGCATGGAGCTGATCTTTATGCATCAGGCGTTGGCGCTGGCCGAAGAAGCCGCCGCCGAGGGTGAAGTGCCGGTCGGCGCAGTGGTCGTCAAGGACGGCGAAGTGGTTGGCCGGGGACGCAATCGCCGCGAGCTGGGCAAAAACGCTCTGGCGCACGCCGAGATCGAGGCAATTGATGAGGCTTGCCGCACGCTGGGCGGCTGGCGGCTTTCGGGATGCGAGCTGTACGTCACGCTGGAGCCGTGCCCTATGTGTGCCGGTGCCATCATTAACTCACGCATTGATACGGTGTATTACGGCGCAGACGATCCCAAGGCCGGCTCATGCGGAACGCTCGTGTCGCTGTTTGACCTGCCGTACAATCACAAGCCTGCCTGTGTGGGCGGCGTGCTGCAGGAGGAAGCCTCCGCGCAGCTCAAACGGTTTTTCGCCGACCTGCGCGAAAAGCGCAAAAAGGGCGAAGTTATTTAACAAACGAAAGGATGATTTGCTATGAAAAAGGTTATTTGCAAGGTGGAGTACGATACCGAAAACGCCGAGGTCGTTGCGAAGGTCGTTCGCGGTGCGTTTGGCGAGCCGACCGGTTATGAGGAGCGTCTGTGCAAGACGCCGTCCGGCAAGTATTTTCTGTACGTCAACGGTGGCCCGGAGTCGCCCTACACCAAGGAGGACATCAAGCGGATGTCTGCCGCCAAGGCCGAGGAATGGCTGAAGGAACACGCATAACACAAAAGCCGGTGTGAGCTTCACACCGGCTTTTTCTTGACCTTATGTGCCAAATGGTGTATAATACCCACAGAATTTTCGCGAGGGGAGGGGACGTCATGGCGGCGTTGACCGATATCGGCTATATCCGTGAGCTGCTGGCGCGGCACGGCTTTCAGTTTTCCAAGGCGCTGGGCCAGAATTTTCTGGTCAATCCGTCTGTGTGCCCGCGCATGGCGGAGGCGGCGGTCAGCTCCCCCGAAACCGGCGTGCTGGAGATCGGTGCCGGCATCGGCGTGCTGACCTATGAGCTGGCTCAACGCGCAGACAAGGTCGTGTGTGTGGAGGTGGATGACCGCCTGCCGCCGATCTTGGCCGAAACGCTGGCCGGGTGCGACAACGCGCACATCGTGCTCAGCGATATTATGGAGGTCGATCTGCCCCCGTTTATGGCGGAGCATTTCGGCAACCGTCCGGTGGCGGTGTGCGCCAATCTGCCGTATTACATCACCTCGCCGGTCATTATGCGACTGCTGGAAAGCCGGTATCCGTTCACCTCGATTACCGTCATGGTGCAAAAGGAGGCCGCCCAGCGGCTGTGTGCCGAGCCGGGCACGCGTGAGGCCGGTGCGGTCACCATGGCGGTGCGGTACTATGCACACGCGGAGAAGCTGTTCGACGTATCGCGCGGCAGCTTTATGCCGTCACCCAACGTGGACAGCGCGGTCATTCGGTTGACGTTGCATAATCAGCCGTCCTGCACGCCGGCGGAGGAAAAGCGGTTATTTTCGCTGGTGCGGTCGGCGTTTGGTCAGCGGCGTAAGACGCTATCCAATTCGTTGATGGCGGCCGGTCTGGCCAAGGCGGAAATTCCGGCCCTGCTGGAAGCCGCCGGTATTGCGCCCACCGCCCGTGCCGAACAACTCACGCTGGAGGATTTTATCCGTCTGGCCAAGACGATACCATAATCGCAAAAGCGCCCTGACACAGTCGATGTCAGGGCGCTTTGTAATATTCATCCAATTGCCATTTCAAAGGATTTTCATCGATATATTGCCAAATATCTTGATACATACGGTCGCTGCGGATAACTGTATCGTAAAAAGAGGTTTGCCAAAGAGGGGTTGAAGCCCCATACATGCGTTTGAAATGCCTGGTTGTCACGGATTTAAAATCTTTGATCAGACCAGGTAGGGAGCGACGCCCTCGTCGCTCCGTAAGCTGAAAATCGTATTGTTTTGTGTTATCAGGAGTTTCGTCCGGATTTTGCAAAATAAGAATACCGTGAATATGGTTAGGCATCAATACAAATTTATCCAGAATGACGTTGCTATTTAGTGCGGCGATATTGTTCCAGCACTCGATAACCTTTTTGCCAATCGGTGTCGGAGCGACGAGGGCGTCGCTCCCTACGATGTCACACAGCAACCGTTTGCGGTTGTGCGTGCAAATCGTAACGAAGTAGCATCCACATTGAGCGTAATCATACCCTTGTAATCGATGGTTTTAACGTTTTGTAAGTGTCATATTCGTCACCCGTTTAGCTCCTTCTCTACAAATTTGCATAGGTCGATGAGATCGTCGAAGGTGGTCATGGCTCATTCGCGGAGGCGATAAGCGGCGGCCACTGTCAAGCCGTGC
>JAFUPS010000161.1 GCA_017481085.1 Clostridia bacterium
ATGGGAGTGACGCAATGGTTGGCAGAGCTTATTGAGCAGTACTTTGGCGTGCACCTCACCGTTACACTGGTTGACAGCGAGGACGATACCGCGCGTGATGAGCACGTACGCTTGGTTATGGGAGAGGCACGTAAGCAGGCGGAGGCGGAACGTGCAGAGGCAAAAGCGCGTTTGGAGGCAGAGATCAAGGCTCACGCGGCCGAGGTCAAGGCCGGTGCATCCAGTGCGGTGCGTCCGCTGTGTGACGGCATCGATACCTCGGTGCCGCCGGCAGACGGTCTGCCGGTGTATCTGGAATCGGCCAAGACGCTGTTTGGCAGCGATATCCGCCAGCAACCGGTGGCGATGAAGAGTATCGAAGCCGATCACGGTACTTATACCGTGTGGGGCGAGATCTTCTTTGCGGAGGAACGCCCCAACCGAAACGGCGATAAAGTGCGGTTGACGCAGTATTTGACCGACGGCACCAATTCGCTGTCGCTGGCACAATGGCTGGATCTCAAAAAGGACGAGAAAAAACTGGAGATCCTGCGTCAGTTGACTCCCGGCACCTGCGTGCTGGTAACCGGCACGTATGCCTACGATGAGTATATGAAGACCGATGTTATGCGCCCACGTGCAATGGCGGTGCTTACCAAATACCAAAAAGCGGACAAAGCCCCCGTTAAGCGTGTAGAGCTGCACGCCCACACCAAAATGTCTGCAAAGGATGCAGTGGTCGATACCAAGCAACTGGTCAAACGGGCTATCCAATGGGGGCATCCGGCGATCGGTATCACCGACCACGGCGTGGTACAGGCTTACCCGGATGCCGCCGGTGCGGCCGGTGACAAGATCAAGGTGCTGTACGGTATGGAGGCCTATTTCGTCAACGACTTTGTCAAGGCGGTCGATGGCCCGGCGGATAACGCTATCACCGACGAGGTGATCGTGTTTGACATCGAGACCACCGGCTTGTCCAATCAGACCGAGCGCATCACCGAGATCGGTGCGGTGCGGTATGTCGGCGGCGAAGCGGTGGAGGAGTTTGATACCTTTGTCAATCCCGGCAAGCCGATTCCCGATAAGATCGTGAAACTGACCGGTATTACCGATGCCATGGTTGCCGGCGCACCGTCCGAAAAGGACGCGCTGGAGCAGTTTTATGCATTCTGCGGCAGTACCAAAATTCTGGTGGCCCACAATGCGGCGTTCGATACCGGCTTTATCCGTGCGGCCGCCAAGCGCTCGGGTCTGCCTTATCCGTTTACGTCGGTGGATACGCTGACCATTTGCCGGTCGCTGTATCCGCATCTGAAAAACCATAAGCTGGATACGGTGGCGGAATATCTCCAGTTACCGCCGTTTAATCACCACCGTGCCTGCGACGATGCCCGTGTTTTGGCCGGTATCTGGAAGCACGCAGTGGACGATATGCAGAGTCTGCGTGAGATCACGCATCTGCAGGAGATCAACCACAAATGCACCGGCGTTGATGCCCGAAAGGTGCGTCCGCACCATCTCATTATCTTCGCCAAAAACCACCAAGGCCTCAAACGCTTGTATCAACTTGTCACGTGGTCTAATCTGGATTGCTTCGGCAAACAGCGTCCGCGCATCGCTAAGTCCAAGCTGATGGAATACCGCGAAGGGTTGCTGCTTGGCAGCGCCTGCGAGCAGGGTGAGCTGTTCCGTGCGATCATGGCCAACGAGCCGTGGGGCAAACTGTGCGAGATCGCGTCGTTCTACGATTTCCTGGAGGTGCAGCCCATTGGCAACAACCGCTTCATGCTGCAAAACGGCGAAGCGGCCAACGAGGAACAGCTGCGCGAATTCAACCGCACGGTCGTTCGCTTGGGTGAGCACCTGAATATCCCGGTATGCGCTACCGGCGACGTGCACTTTCTCGACCCGAAGGACTCCATTTTCCGTACGGTATTGCAGGCAGGGCAGGGATACGACGACGCGGTCAATCAAGCGCCGCTTTACATGCGCACCACCGACGAAATGCTGTCGGAGTTTACCTATCTGCCGGCGGAAAAGGCGTATGAGATCGTGGTCACCAACCCGAATAAGATCGCCGATATGATCGACCGTATCAACCCGGTGCCGCAGGGTACCTTCCCGCCGCACATCGAAGGCGCGGACGAGGATCTGCAGCGTATCTGCTGGGATCGCGCCAAAGAAATTTACGGCGATCCGCTGCCCGAGGTGGTAAAAGCCCGTCTGGAAAAGGAGCTCAACTCCATCATCAAAAACGGCTTTGCCATCATGTACATGATTGCACAAAAGCTGGTGCAGCACTCGGAGGAAAACGGCTATCTGGTCGGCTCGCGTGGCTCGGTCGGCTCGTCCTTTGCGGCCAGTATGGCCGGTATTTCGGAGGTCAATCCGTTGCCGCCGCACTACGTTTGTCCGCAGTGTAAGCACTCGGAGTTCTTCGTCAAGGGCGAATACGGCTCCGGCTTTGATATGCCGCCCAAGGCCTGCCCGCATTGCGGCACAACCATGAAGCAGGACGGCCACGAGATCCCGTTTGAGACCTTCCTTGGCTTCGACGGCGATAAAGCCCCCGATATCGACTTAAACTTCGCGTCTGAATATCAGACGCAGATCCACAAATATACCGAATCGCTGTTTGCGGAAAACCACGTGTTCAAGGCCGGCACGATCTCGACCTATGCCGAAAAGAACGCTTTTGGTTTTGCGCGTAAGTATGCCGAAAAATACGGTTTGGTGCTCAATCAGGCCGAGCTGCAGCGCTTGGCGGTGGGCTGTGCCGGTGTCAAGAGCACCACCGGCCAGCACCCGGGCGGCATGGTCGTCGTGCCGGATGAATACGACGCCGAGGACTTCTGCCCGGTGCAGCATCCGGCCGAAAAGGAAAATTCCGATGTCAAGACGACGCACTTCGATTTCCATTCCATCCACGATAATATCCTGAAGCTGGATAACCTTGGCCACGTGCTGCCGACCATGTACCGCTACTTGGAGATGTACACCGGCAAAAATATCAAGGAAGTGCCCATGTCCGATCCGCAGGTGTATAAACTGCTCACCTCGCCGGAGCCGTTGGGTGTCACTTCCGAGGAGATCGACTGGCCGACCGGCACCATTTCTGTCCCGGAAATGGGTACCCCGTTTGCCACGCAGATGTTACTGGAATGCCAGCCGAAGAACTTTTCCGACCTTATGCAGATCTCCGGTCTGTCCCACTGTACCGACGTGTGGAGCGGCAATGCGCAGGACCTCATCCGCAACGGCACCTGTACCATTTCGTCCGTTATCGGTACGCGTGACAGCATTATGACCTATCTCATGCATAAGGGCCTGGAGCCGAAGATGGCATTCAAGATCATGGAGATCGTCCGAAAGGGCAAAGCCCCCAAACTGCTCACCGAGGAACACCTCAAGGCCATGCGCGACCACGGTGTGCCGGAATGGTACATCGAGTCCTGCCTGAAGATCAAGTACATGTTCCCCAAGGCGCACGCCGCGGCCTACCAGATCGCGGCCCTTCGCGTGACGTGGTTTAAGGTGTACATGCCGGTGGAATACTACGCGGCCTACTTCACGGTGCGCGGCGAAGCATTCGATGCGGTGTCGTGCATGCAGGGTAAGCAGGCAACCAAGGCGCTGATCGATATGCTGGAGTCCAAGGGCCGCGAGGCCACGGCCACCGAAAACGACACCGCCGTCACTATGCGCGTGGCGTACGAGGCAATGGTGCGTAAGGTGGAATTCCTGCCGGTCGATCTGTATAAATCCCACGCCACCCAGTTCTTGGTGGAGGATGGCAAGATCCGGTTGCCGTTTACGGCGGTGTCCGGTCTGGGCGCGGCGGCGGCACTCAGCGTGGCGGAGGAACGCGAAAAAGAGCCGTTCCTCTCTTGCGACGATCTGCTGGCGCGTACGTCGCTGTCCAAGACGCTGGTGGATACGCTCAAGGAAATGGGCTCGCTCGGCTCGCTGCCGAACTCCGCGCAGGTCTCGCTGTTCGATTTCTGATACCATCCGTCGTGCACATAGGGCAGGGCAAGCCTTCTCCTATGAGGAGAAGGTGTCGCCGCAGGCGACGAATGAGGTGGCCGGATGTGAACCACCTCTGCCGTCATTCTGAGCGAAGCGAAGAATCCGTCCCTTGAGCCACCTATTTTTCACTATACTACCGTTTATCTATTGACAAGCATATTTTAATATGTTATCATGTTAGCACGCTAAAGTATGCAAAGCAGGTGATTTCATGGAAAAAACCATCTATACCACTCCCGCCGGCATGCAGGATCTGCTGTTTGAAGAAAGCCGCATCCGCCGCTCGGTAGAAAAAAAGCTGACCGCGCTGTTTGCCGGTCGCGGCTTTGCCGAGGTCATGACCCCCGGTATGGAGCTATACCGCACGGTGGCGGCATCGTCGGCTGCCGGCCGTGAGGAGGATATGTATAAGCTGACCGATACGCGCGGTCGGCTGCTTGTCGCACGTCCGGATTCTACCATCCCGATCGCGCGTCTGGCGGCGGCCCGTCTGCGCGGCGAGATCTTTCCGGTGCGTCTGTACTATGCGCAGACGGTGTACGCCCTCAACCACGGGCTGTACGGCAAACGGGACGAGGAATTCCAGGTCGGCGTGGAGCTGCTGGGTGCCGGCGGCAAGAAAGCGGATCTTGAAATGATCGCGCTGGCTGCCTCGGCCATGAAAGTCTGCTCGGGTGAGAATTTCCGTTTAGAGATCGGTCACGCCGACGTGTTTGCCTCGTTGATCGACGCGCTGGATGCGTCGGACGATACCAAAGCAAGCATCCGCGAACTGATCGAAAATAAAAACTACGCGGCCCTCGGCAGCTTGCTGGATACGCTGCCGCCAACCGACGAGGTCAACGCTATTCGCCAGCTTCCGCGCTTGTTTGGCGGAGAAGAGGTACTGGAAAAGGCGTTGGCGCTCGTTCATAACGACGGCGCACACCGTGCGCTGGAAACGCTGCGCGCGCTATACCGCTCGCTGGGCGACCTCGGCCTTGGCAATCAGCTGATGATCGACCTCGGCATGGTGCACCGTAACGACTATTACACCGGCGTCATCTTCCGCGGATACATGGAAGGCAGCGGCGAAACGGTGCTCAGTGGCGGCCGGTACGACAATTTGCTGGCACACTACGGCATGGCGATGCCGGCTATCGGCTTTGTCATCAACGTCGATAGCGTCACCAAGGTGCTGCAAACCGGCGAGCTTTCGCGCCCGGTACCCCAGGTACTGATCCATGCGGAAGAAGGCTACGAGACGGCCGCTTTGGCAGAGGCCGAAGCCATGCTGGCCGATGGCGTGGTGTGCGAGGTCAGTCCGTTTGATACGGTGGACGAAGCACGCGAGTACGCCGCTGCACGCGGCATCGAACGGCTGTGGCTGGTCGGCAGAGAGGAGGATGCGCAATGAAACCGTTACGCATCGCCCTGACCAAAGGGCGTCTGGAACAAAAAACGCTGGATCTGTTTGACCGCATGGGGCTGGATACCTCCGTTGTGCGCAACAAAGGCCGTCGGCTGATTTTGCCGGTGGGCGACAGTATTGAGGTCGTGTTGGCCAAAGCCGCCGACGTGATCACCTACGTCGAACACGGCGTGTGCGATCTCGGTGTCGTCGGCAAAGATACCATTGCAGAATCGGACGGCAGCTTTTACGAGCTGCTGGACCTCGGCTTCGGCAAATGCCGCTTTGCGTTGGCTGCACCGAAGGACGCGGATTTCTTTGGTGGGTATGCCACCAAAACCATCGCCTCTAAATATCCGAACGTCAGCGCTACGTATTTTGCGCAGAAAAATATGGACGTGCGCATCATCAAGATCGAGGGCTCGGTCGAGCTTGCGCCGTTGCTGGGGTTGTCGGACGGTATCGTGGATATCGTCGAAACCGGCTCCACGCTGAAGGAAAACGGGTTGGAGGTCGTGGAGGAGGTCATGCCGATCTCGGCACGGCTTATCGCCAACACCGCCGCCCTCAAGCTCCGCAAAACCGAGATCGAGGAGCTTATTGAAAAATTCGAAACCTTGCTTTAAAGGGAGTGCCTTTATGTTAACTATCGTCAAAACAGACGGAAAAACCGAATTCGACCTGCTTTCGCAGTTGGAAGCCCGTGCCGGTGAAACCGATAAACAGGTGACCGCCGCGGTGACC
>JAFUPS010000020.1 GCA_017481085.1 Clostridia bacterium
AAGCACGCCGTCGCCGCTACCGTATCCAGCAACGCATCACCATCGTGCTGGTGCTGTTGGTGCTGGTATTGCTGGTGGTTGGTGCCGTGGTGGCTCTCCGTCATATCAGCGAGACGGGGGATGACACACCGGGTGGCAACAGTCAGGGCACTACATCGACCTCGCAGACGACCACGACCACCAAATATCCGGCTATGGCCAGCGGTATGCTGCCCGGCATCGGGCTGGACACCAACGATATTCAGGCGGTGATGGTGTACGATGCTACCGACGGGCAGACGGTATACGGTTACGACATCGACCGGCGGATGTATCCGGCCAGTATGACCAAAATGATGACCGCCGCGGTGGCGTGTGAGTATCTCACCGAGGACATGAGCTTTACGGTCGGCAGTGAGCTGGAGCTGGTGGCATCGGATGCGTCCCGGGCCGGCTTGTGGAAGGGGCGCACTGTGTCGCTCCGCTCGTTGCTGGAGGGTCTGCTCATGAATTCCGGCGGCGATTGCGCCTACACGCTGGCGGTCAACACCGCCCGTAAGGCAACCGGCAACGCCGCGCTGGACGACGCAGCGGCGGTGGCGAAGTTTATGGAGCTGGTCAACGCCCGTATGACCGCCATCGGCTGTACCGGTTCGCATTTCAGCACCCCGGACGGATACTACGCACACGACCATTACTCCACCGCCAAGGATATGGCGCTGGTATCGGTGTATGCGCGTAGCTTCCCGCTGCTTCAAACGGTCATGGGGCAGTGGTCGGGTGAGTATTACAAGACCAACACCAACCTGCTTCTCAATTCGGAGAGCGAATATTATTATGAGTATGCCGACGGCTTAAAGACAGGCTTCCACGACCAGGGCGGCTACTGCCTGGCGGCCTCGGCCACCAAAGACGGTCGGACGTTGATCGTCATCATTCTGTGTGGGCACGATGCCAACGACCGCTTCAGCGTGGCAAAAAATCTGTTTGAACAAAGCTTTGCCTACGTAGCACAGCAATAAAAAAGGGAAGCACACGCGTGCTTCCTTTTTTGTTATCCACGTTATTTTTAAGGAATTTTCGATTTTCGGGCGTATAAGTAGTGAAACCCGAACGTGAGGGGGAGCTCTATGGATAACGGTGCCGGTAGCTACCGCCGTTTTCTGCAGGGTGACGAGCACGCTTTTGACGAGATCTTGCTGACCTACCGTACCGGCCTGACCTTTTTCATCGGCCGTATCGTGGGGGATGCGAACGCCGCCGAGGATATCGCCATCGACGTTTTTACCGATCTTATCGTGCACCGTCACCGCTACAATTTCAAAACGACCTTCAAAACCTATCTGTACATGATGGGTCGGAGTCGTGCGCTCGATTATCTCCGCCACCGCCGCAAGCTGACCATGATTCCGCTGGACGAGGTGGAGGGGGTGCTGCCTGCCGACGGCTTGCCGGAGGAGCGGCTGCTCGCCGATGAACGCCGCCGCGCTCTCAGTGCCGCCCTTGACCGATTGCCGGTCGAGCAGCGCGAGGCGGTGCATCTGGTGTATATGGAGGACCTGTCGTACGAGCAGGCGGCGAAGGTCATGCGGAAGACCCGTAAGCAGATCGACAACCTGCTCACGCGGGCGAAAAAGCGTCTGCGCGAGCTGCTTGGAGAGGAGGCGAAATGTCTGCTATGAGAAGAACGCATGAGGAATTTAAGGCGGAGATCCTCCGCCGCAGCGAGGAGGCACGCCGCGACCGTCACCGTAAAACGGTGCGCACGGTGTTGTGCTGTGTGCCGCTGGCGGTGTGTGTGGCGGTATCGGCGTTTTTGTTACCGTATGTCTGGCCGCAGACGACGCCCTCGATGGAAAGCGAGGATGAAGGCGACCGCGAGAGCGTTCCCGAGTCGGCCACCTTGTCCAACGTCGTCGTGGCCGTGCCGGAAGGTGAGGAATACACCCTGTTTGGTGATACAGCGGCGCGTATTGAGTCTAACGTCAATGCGGCGTGGTCGAGTAACGCATTGGCTGACGATGTGACGAAGGAAAATCAGCCGGTTTCCGCCGGTTGTCCGTCGTGGACCGAGCCGCCACTGTACGACATCACGGTAACGGTGTCCGGCGGCATAACGGTGTCGTGCAAGATTTTCGAAGATAACGCCTATTATTTTGATGATGGTGCGTTATCCGGCGTGTGCGGCTGGTTTGAAATTCCGGCCGAGTACGCGGCGGCTATACGCTCGTTATTGGAGCAGGAGGTACAGCCATGACAGCAAAACGGAAATGGATGATCGCGCTGTCGGTCGGGTTGCTGCTATTGGCGCTTGGCGGCTTGATCTTCGGACTGCACGCGATGGAAAACCATGAGCCCATACTTCCGACCGGGGAGAACTATCACACCGGCCGGGTGATCGTCAAGGGCAACGGCGTGTTGTTTGTGGACGAGCACAACTCACCGGTAGTGCTGCACGACGCGTCGGTTGGCGGTAATCTGTTTGCCGGCCTGAACACTGGCGACAAGGTGCAGGTGTACTACGAATTTGTGATGGAAAGCTACCCGGCACAGGCTTATACCGATTACTGCCGTTTGATCGAGCGCGGTACGCCGGAGGATATCCCGGCAGAAACCCAGCAACAACTGGCCTCCATCGGCTGGCTGGCGGAGGAGAGAACAGCTACCGATTGCACGCCGCACACGCCGGTGGCTACACCGCAAACGGTGGATGATCCGGTTATCGGTTATTGCGGCAACACACGCGCCAGCCTAACAGTAACCGGCGAGACGGTCACCTTCTATTATGGCGATGCGGTCACGCTGACCGACATTCTCATCAATCTGGCGTACGATCCGGCGGCGGTCTGTCGGTGTGAGGCAGAGTTTACCGCCGACACCGAGATGGCAGCAGGCACTTTTGAGGTCAACCTCAGCAAGGCATTTGCGCGCTGTGATGCCGGGCAGGCGGCGCTGACAGCCGAACAGGTGCAAGCGCTACAGGAGATCGTAAAAAACCAAACGCTGTGCGGATATCCGCTAAAGGCGGAATTCAAGTAACCAAAACCTACCCCTTATTTAGTTTGAGGGGCGGGTTTTTGTTTTTGTTGACAGCATTAACAAGCCTTCTCCTTGCAGGAGAAGGTGTTGGTCGAGCGGCTTTTGTCCCCTGTCGTCACCCAGAGGAGTGCCATAGGCACGACATGGCAATCCGTCTTTGAGAAAATGGATTCTTTGCTGACGGAGCGAGGCGAGCGCCCTCACAACGGTCATGTGATGTAAATTTTGTTTTACAACTTCACAGAGATATGGTATAATAAGTTATCATCGGAAAGGAGGGGCCGGAATGGAGCTGTCAACACCCATCCAATACGTCAAAGGCGTGGGCGAAAAGCGTGCCGCGCTGTTTGCCAAGCTGGATATCCGCACGGTGGGGGATCTGCTGGCGCACTATCCTCGGGATTACGAGGATTGGTCGCATCCGCTGGCCATTGCCGACGCCCCTTACGGAAAGCCGTGTTGCATCCGGGCGTACGTGGTATCCGCTCCGCGCGAGCAGTATATCCGCAAGGGTATGGTGCTGTATAAATTCACCGTGTCAGACGGTCGGGACGGTATGCACGTTACGCTGTTCAACGCCAAATACACCGCCGAAAAGCTAACGGTCAACACGCCTATCTACCTGTTCGGTACCGTTTCCGGCAACTTCCATATGCGGGAGATGTCCGCTCCGCTTATTGAGCGCGATCCGTTGGCCGACCGTCTGCGACCCATTTATCCGCAGACCGCCGGGCTCAATTCCCATGCCATCGAAAAGGTGGTCAGCGCCGCTATGCAGGCGCTGGGTAACACGCTGGATGCCGATCCGTTGCCGCCTGCCTTGCGTGAGTCCGCCGGCTTAATGCCGCGCGGTGAGGCGCTACGTGCCATCCATTTCCCCAAAAATCACGAACAGATCACCCGTGCCCGAGAACGGCTGGCGTTTGAAGAATGCCTGCTGCTGCAGTTGGGACTGTCCCGCTTAAAGGGGCGCTCGCGCGGCGAAACGGCGGTCAAGTGTTTCCAAAATCATACCCCCGATTATGAACGGTTGCTGCCATTTACGCTGACCGGTGCACAGCGCCGTGCGATTGCCGAGTGTATGGCCGATCTGCAAAGCGGTCATCCCATGAGTCGCCTGGTGCAGGGTGACGTTGGCAGCGGTAAGACGGCGGTGGCCGCCGGTGTGGCCTATTCGCTCATCCGCGAAGGCTGGCAGGCGGCGCTGATGGCGCCAACTGAAATTTTGGCGCAGCAGCATGCCGCCACGCTTGCCAAGCTGTTGGAGGGCAGCGGTATCCGCGTGGGGTTGCTCACCGGCTCGCTTCGTGCGGCTGAAAAGCGCGAGGTGCTGGCCGGCTTGGCAGACGGCTCTATTCAATTTGCCGTCGGTACGCACGCGTTGCTGTCCGAAACCGTTACCTTTTCCCGTTTGGGCCTGGTTATTACCGACGAACAGCATCGCTTCGGCGTGGCACAGCGCGCGGCGCTGGCCGAAAAAGGCGCACATCCGCACCTGCTGGTCATGTCAGCCACGCCCATTCCGCGTACGCTGGCGCTCATCATCTACGGCGATCTGGACGTATCGGTGCTGGACGAACTGCCGCCCGGACGCCAGCCGATCGAAACCTTTGCCATTGGTAGCGATAAGCGTGACCGCGCCTACGGCTACGTGCGCAAGCATATCGAACAGGGGCGACAGGGCTACGTGGTATGTCCGCTGGTCGAAGATGAAGAGCCGGACGAGGACGGTCGCCTGCCGGAGTGCACGCTGGCTTCGGCCACCGCGTATGCCGAGCAGCTGCGGCAAGGACCGCTTGCCGGCTGTCGGGTAGGCTTGCTACACGGCCGCATGAAATCGGCCGATAAGGAAACGGTTATGGCGGACTTTGCCGCGGGCCGGTTGGACGTGTTGGTGGCGACCACCGTCATTGAGGTGGGTGTGGACGTGCCGAACGCCGTCATTATGGTCATCGAAAACGCCGAGCGTTTTGGTCTGGCGCAAATGCACCAATTGCGTGGGCGTGTGGGCCGTGGTGTGCATAAGTCTACCTGCATCCTGATTTCGGATAACCACGGCGAGATCACCCGTGCGCGGCTCAAGGCGATGACGCGTACTACCGACGGCTTTAAGATCGCCGATGAGGATCTGAGGCTACGTGGTCCGGGCGATTTCTTCGGTAATCGTCAGCACGGATTGCCGCGGCTGAAGCTGGTCACACTGACCGGCGATATGTCGCTGATTTCCCGCGCACAGGAGGCGGCGGTTGCCATTCTCCGTGCTGATCCGCTGTTGCAACAGCCGCAAAACCGTCCGCTTGCCAAGCTGGTGGATGCGCTGTTTGAAGAGGTCGGCGAGCAGGGACTGAATTAAAAAACAAAATTGTAACGTATTTCCTCTTGCTTTCTATATACAGGTGGTGCTATTATAATATAGCACCACCCGATTTTTGTTGTATTGAGGCGCATTATGGTATTTTCCAGTCTGGTATTTCTCTACGCATTTTTGCCCATATGCTTGCTTTGCTACACACTGGCGAAGACGACTCCGGCGCGCAACGTCGTGCTGCTCGTTTTTTCGCTGGTGTTTTATGCGTGGGGTGAACCGATCTACGTGCTGCTGCTTGTTGGCATGGCGTTTTTCGATTGGCTGTTTGCGCTGCAGATGCGTAAGGGCCACCGCCGTTTGTGGCTGGTGCTTTCCTGCATCGTCAACTTAGGCATCCTTGCCGTGTTTAAATACTTAAACTTCGCGGCGGACAGCGTGTGTGCGCTGTTCGGTATGCCGTCGGTGATCCCGTCGATCGCGTTACCCATTGGCATTTCGTTCTATAAGTTCCAGTTGCTCAGCTACGTCATTGACGTGTATCGCGGCGAGGTGTTGGCACAGCCACGGTTTGATAAGGTGTTGCTGTATGCGTCGCTGTTCCACCAATGCATCGCCGGCCCCATCGTCCGTTATGCACATGTGGAGGCAGAGATCAGCGAGCGTCGCGTGGATTGGGAAGGTGTGAGCGAGGGCATCCGCCGCTTTTGCGTCGGTCTTGGCAAAAAGGTCATTATTGCCAACACCTGTGGGCAACTGGCCGATACGCTGATCGCCGCCGGCAACGGCAATATCACGCTTGCCTCGGTAACCGCGGCCGATGGCGCGGCGCTGTGGGTGAGCATGTTCGCTTATACGTTGCAGATATACTTCGACTTCTCCGGTTATTCGGATATGGCCATAGGCATGGGCCGTATGATCGGTTTCCGATACCTGGAAAACTTCAATTACCCCTATATCGCGCGGTCGGTCAAGGATTTCTGGCGGCGGTGGCATATGTCGCTGTCCACCTTTTTCCGCGACTACGTGTATATTCCGCTTGGCGGCAGCCGATGCTCCTTGTGGCGCAACCTGTTTAACATGCTGGTCGTTTGGGCGCTGACCGGCTTGTGGCACGGTGCTTCGTGGAACTTCGTTCTGTGGGGCTTGTGGTCCTTTGTGTTCCTTGCCATCGAAAAGCTGTTCCTCGGCAAGCTGCTTGACCGGTTGCCGGCCGTGTTCGGTGTCATCTATACGCTGGCGGTGGTGTTCTTCGGCTGGGTGCTGTTCCGCTTCCAGGATTTCAATGTGATGTGGGCAGCCGTGCAAGGGCTGTTTGGCTTCACCGGCAACTACTGGACCACCTTCGAAACCACCACGCTTATCAAAAACTACGCGTTCTTCCTGCCGGTGGCGGCGCTGTGCGCCACACCGCTGTTTAAGGCTATCAGCCGTCGTTGGCATGTTGCCGCCGGTCGCAGCCGCGTGCTGGCGGTCACCTGGTCGGTGGCACAGATCGTGTGGCCGATGGTGCTGTTGGCGGTGTCTACCGTCATGCTGGTGGGGGATAGCTATAATCCGTTCCTGTATTTCCAATTCTGAGTATATTCTGACCGAAAGGAGGGCTGACCGCTGTGAAGCATGCCCGACGCTGGAAAAAAGGCAAAAAACAAAAGCTGCAGCTGTCCGCCCGCCTGGACCGTCAGCTCAAAGCCAACGAGGAAAAACGGGCCGCCGAGCCTACGCCGGAGGATGCGTCTGCCGCTAAGGCGACCAAGTGGATGCATCCGGTGCGTGTGGTGTTGCTGACACTGTTGTTTGCGGCGGTTTCGGTCGTCGTGTGGATCTTGCCGCTGCGTCCCACGCACTCGGATTTCGAGCAGCGCGATCTGGCGGCGTTCCCTGCCTGGAGCATGGAAACGATGCTCAGCGGTGAGTATTTCGACGATATGTCGCTGTGGTTTTCCGATACTTTCCCCGGCCGCGAAACGTGGGTGAATCTCAGCGCGGCTATTCGCCATTGCTTTGGCCTGCGCGGCGAGACCATCCACGGCAATATCCAGCAGGCGGATACCATTCCGTCTGCACCGTCGACGACCACAACGGCGAGCTCGACTACCACGTCGTCCTCGGCGACCACGACCACCACCACTACCACGACGACGGCGACGGCGACGACCACCACCTCCACCGGCACAACGACCACGACCACCACGGTGGATAAGGATATTCAAAATCAAAATCAAAACCTCGGCGCTATTTTGGTGCGCGGTGACATGGCGTTTGAATACTACGCGTTCGTGCGCTCCACTGCCGATAAATATATCAACGTAATCAACGATGCCGGTAACCGGCTCAAGGGTACTGCCACCGTGTACGATATGCTGGTGCCGACCTCTATCGACGTGATGCTGCCGGCGTCCGAACGCCCCAGCGCCTCGTCCGACCAAGGTGCGGCGATCGCGTATATGTACGGCTCGATGAACGGCAACGTCAAAACGGTGGATGCCCGTAGCGCGCTGTTGGCGCACAACAAGGAATATCTGTATTTCCACACCGACCACCATTGGACGGCGCTGGGTGCGTACTACGCCTACGATGCATTCATGCAGGCGCAGGGCAAGACCGCCACGCCGCTGGCCGACTATAAGCAGCATGCGTTTGATGGCTTCCTTGGCTCGTTCTATGCCGATACCAAGGATACCGACCTCAAGCTGGGCGCGGATACGGTGTACGCGTATGAGCCGTTCGGCAACGTCACCATGACCTACCGCAAGGATACCAACGGGGCGGAAAATCCGTATAAAGTCATCACCGACGTGACCAACTGGTCGGCGCGGTATAAGTACAACACGTTCATCGCCGGCGACCAGCCGCTGGTCACCATTACCAATCACGATATCAAGGATAACTCGTCTATCGTGCTGGTGAAGGAATCGTTCGGCAACGCGTTTGCGCCGTTGCTGGCATCGCAGTATCACAAGGTGTACGTGCTGGATTACCGCTATTACACCGGCGGCCTGCAGGATTTCGTGAAGTCGCACAACGTCAGCACGGTGCTGTTCCTCAACAATATGTCGGCCACGCGCAACAGCTATCTCGTCGGCAAAATGGATGACCTCGTGCGGTAAGCATGCAGATCTTCCGGCTACTGTGCTGCCCCCTACCGTCATTGCGAGGGCGTGAAACGCCCGTGGCAATCCGTCTTTGAGAGAAAGGATTCTTCACTGACGCTCAGAAGGACGGAGCGAGGAGGGCCTCGCTCCCTACAGGGCTTTTTGCAGATCTTCCGGCGGTCGTTGTAGGGGAGGGTCAGCTGTCGCATGGCTCGATTAACGAAATCAAAGATTTCGAATCTCGCACATCCATGCCCTCTCGAAAAGCCTTCTCCTATGAGGAGAAGGTGTCAGCCGCAGGCTGACGGATGAGGTGGCTGCAAGGCTTGCCCCTTACCGTCACCCAGAGGAGTGCCGTAGGCACGACGGGGCAATCCCATTTCCCATAACGCAAAACTCCCCATGTGTCCTTGCGGACACATGGGGAGTTCTTTTTGTCTTTACAGCACCTTGGAAAGGAAGCTCTGTGTGCGCGGATTTTGCGGGTGGTTGAACACCTCGTCCGGCGTGCCTTCCTCTTGGATGATGCCTTCGTCGATGAAGATCACGCGCGAGGCAACCTCACGCGCAAAGCCCATCTCGTGCGTGACGATCACCATCGTCATGCCGGCTTTGGCCAGATCGTGCATCACTTCCAGCACCTCGCCCACCATCTCGGGGTCGAGCGCGGAGGTCGGCTCGTCATACAGCATCTCGTCCGGATTCTTGGCCAGCGCGCGGACGATGGCCACGCGCTGCTTCTGTCCGCCGGACAGCTTGGACGGATATTCCGCCGCCTTATCCTGCAGCCCCACCACACCCAGCAGCTCCATCGCAGCGGCCTCCGCATCGGCGGTGATGGCCTTGACAGAGCGGATATCCTCGGCGTTATACGGCTTGCCGAGCAGCTTGGCAAGGCGCGCTTTGCGCGCGTTTTTCTTGGCAACGTAGATCGGCGCCAACGTCAGATTTTCCAGCACGGTTTTGTTATTGAACAGATTGAAGTGCTGGAACACCATGCACATCTTCTGCCGGTGGACGTTGATATCCACCTTCATGTCGGTGAGGTCCACGCCGTGGAAGTAGATGTTGCCGGAGGTCGGATCTTCCATGCAGTTGAGGCAGCGCAGCAGGGTGGATTTACCGCTGCCGGACGGCCCCAGAATGACGACGATCTCGCCCTGCTTGATGGTGAGGTCCACGCCTTTGAGCACCTGCAGGTCACCAAAGCTTTTGTGGAGATTACATACTTCTATCACTTTTTCTCAATCTCCTTTCCATAAGCTTGATGAGCAGCGAGATGAGCAACACCAGCACGATGTACACGACCGCCATCGCCAGATAGGGGATCATGAATTCGTAGGTATTAGTGCCCATCAGGTTGAACGCCTTATACAGGTCGCTCGCACCGACGAAGCTGACGATGGAGGTCTCTTTGATGAGCGTGATAAACTCGTTGCCCATCGTCGGCAGGATGTTTTTCACCGCCTGTGGGATGACGATCTTGAGCATGGTGGCCGAGAAGCTCAGACCCATGGCGCGGCCACCCTCCATCTGGCCGGGATCGACTGAGAGGATACCGCCGCGCATGATTTCGGAAATGTAGGCGCCGCTGTTGAGACCGAACACCATCACCGAAACCATGACCGACGTCATGTTAATGCCTAGCAACGGGAACAGCACGTAGTAAAATACCAGTAGCTGCACCACCATTGGCGTGCCGCGGAAAAACGACACGTACACGCTGCAGATACCGTTTAAGATCTTCGGCAGCGTTTTGTATTTTGGCATGACGCGCACCGCGGCGATCAGCGTGCCGATCACCGAGCCGATCAACAGACCGAGCACGGCGATGATGAGGGTGTTTTGCAAGCCCTGCAGCACCATGTTGTAGCCGCCGTTGGTGTAAAATTCACGCCAAAACGTCAGTAGCTTTAATTCAAAATTTCCCATACGATTACCCTTTGGACAAACAAACGCCTCACCCGTGGGGGTGAGGTGTTTGCGGATGAATGAGTGAAT
This sequence comes from Clostridia bacterium, assembly GCA_017481085.1. GTDB lineage: Bacteria > Bacillota > Clostridia > Oscillospirales > Acutalibacteraceae > RGIG426. The sequence continues at coordinate 10,420 of JAFUPS010000020.1, forward strand.
TTACGCCAGCGCGTTGATGGACTCAGAGATGAACGCCGCCGGGCCGGCATCGATGATCACGAAATTGATGTTGCCGTTGATCATGTCCTGCACGGCAAGAGAGCCGTTCTTGTAGCCCACGGTGGTCACCGGGAAGCCGTCAAAGCCCCAGTCGGCATCGCCTTCGCTGTACAGCTGGCCGGTGGTGCCGTCCTGCACGCCAACCTTGGTGTTCTTGTCCAGACCGTTGAGGATGGTTTCCACGTCAGCGGCGGTCTTGCAGCTGTCGAACGTGGTGTCGCTGCCCTTGACGATCAGCACCTGCGAAGCCTGATAGTAGCTCTCGGAGAAGGTCACGTGCTCCTCGCGCTCGGTGTTGACGGTCAGACCGGCCATCGCGATGTCGCACTTGTGCTGGCCAACAGCCAGGCAAACGGCGTCAAAGTCCATGTGCTGAATGACCAGCTCCATGTTCAGTTCGTCCGCCAGCAGCTTCGCGATCTCCATGTCGACGCCGAGGAACTTGTCGCCTTCGGTGTACTCAAACGGAGCAAACGCCGCGTTGGTCGCCACGACTAGCTGATCCTTCGAGGTATCCAGCGCTGCAGATTCGACCGGGGTCGGGGTGCCGTCGCCGAAGTATTTGTCGAAGATGGTCTCGAGAGTGCCGTTTTCCTTGATCTTCTTGACGAAGGTGTTGACCTTCTCCAGCAGCTCCGGCTGTGCCTTGTCGACGCCGAAAGCATACTCTTCTTCGGTCAGGTTGATGTTGATGACCTTGGTCGCCGCCACGTCATCAGCGGTGCTGCCGCAAGCCGCCAGCGTGAACAGCATGGCAACGCACAGCAAAACGGAAATAAGCTTTTTCATTTGGAAATTCCTCCTAAACCTTAATATATTTAAGGGTTTTATGTAATCGCATTATACCTTGTGATTTTCGCAAATGCAAGCATTTTTCAAATTTTTGTGTGATTTCACGAAGTTTTATGCATGAATATGCATATATTCACCCACTTCACGCGACATTTATGCATTTTTAGCTGCCGCAGCACTTGTCGCCGCGGCAGGGAAGAGGGGGCTTGATTTTGCCGCGCGGTTGTGATACAATAAACCGTACCGATGCACGGATGGGGCGCTTACAACCGTTCTGATCATCCGCCGCACATATATCACGAGGTGTAGCGCAGTTGATAGCGCACTTGGTTTGGGAACGTGCCTAGCGGTTATAGTCGAGATTTTGCAAAACTCCCGAAAAGCCTTTAACGATGCGGACTTTCGGCACTTAATAAAAACGCAAAACCGCGTGGAATTTGCGTTTGACCACAGTTTATCCCACTTCCATGCGAAAACAAGAAAAATTGAATAGATATCCGGGTGTGGCGCAGCTGGGAGCGCGGGTGGTTTGGGACCATCAGGCCGCAGGTTCGATCCCTGTCACTCGGACCAAAAAGGCTCAGGAATCAATGTTCCTGAGCCTTTTCTCAATATACGAGGGCTGACGGAAACCGTCTGCCCTCGCTCTGTATGATCATCCAAACAAATTGGAATTTGTTTATTTGAGCAATTTACAGATTAGCACATTAAAACGCTATTTGTTAACGCATTCCCTTTTTCAATCGGGCAACAACGATTTCCGGCTTTGAGAAATTAGCACTCTTTGTCATTGAGTGCTAATATTTACAAATATAACATCTTTTCATAACAATTATGAAACAATTTAGGTTTACAGTATAATCGTGAAAGGAAGAGATTCGAAAGGCGCCTGAATCTCGAATAAAATTGCTCCTTTCAACAAATC
>JAFUPS010000162.1 GCA_017481085.1 Clostridia bacterium
GGTATGTCGATGAAATCGGCATCAATCCGCAACCCTTTGTGTTGGATGATTGCTCATCGGGCGCTTTTGAAGGCTATCGCAACGTCGCGGTTGTGGAGGACGGCGACATTCTTACCGAGGTGGAGTCCTTCTTCCGTTGTGGCGATTCCAAAATTCGCCTTTCCTATAAGCTGTACCGCGACCTGCCGTATATCGACGTCAGCGCTACCGTGCTGTGGAACGAACAACATAAGACACTGAAGCTACAGGTTCCGTCGGCCATCAAGGAGCAGTTTGCGGGGCAGACGTCCTATGGAACCGACCTGTTTGAGCAAAACGGCAACGAGGAGATCGCTCACCGCTTTATGTCTATGCGTGAGGGCGATATGGCATTGAGTGTATTCAATAACTGCGTCTATGGCTGCAGCGCAAAAGACGGCGTGATGTCCGCCACGTTGTTGCGCGGCGTGGGGCATTGTGTGCATATTATAGATGACCGTCCGTTGCTTAAGGACGAAACGCGTTTTATCGATTACCCCGAGACCGGCAAGCACGTCTACAAATTCCGCCTGGCGGTACATGATGTGGCCGAATCGGAGAACATGGCATCGGAATTCTGTCAGCCGCCGTATGCGCTGAACGCGTTTCCGGCCGGGCTTGGTGTAACGGCAAAGCCCTTTACACTTAGCAACCGTGCGGTGACTCTGTCGGCTATGTATAAGGACAGTGATCACACCGTTATCCGCCTGTTCAACAATAATGCGGAAAAACAGAGCTGTACCATGGCCTTGGGGGAGGTTTTTGGAACGGTTGAACTGAAGCCCTACGAGATTAAAACCGTGCATTATCAAAACGGTTGCTTCATCGAGCAAGACTGTATACTGTAAAGGAGAATACCATGACACCTTTGAAACTGATTGCGCCGCTTAAAGATTACATTTGGGGCGGCACCAAGCTCAAAACCGACTTCAATAAAGCCTCTGAACTGGAGCGTGTGGCCGAAAGCTGGCAGCTTTCCTGCCATAAGGACGGTAGCAGCGTTATTGCTGACGGTGAATTTGCCGGCCAAACGCTGCCGGCGTGGATCGCTGCGCAGGGCAAAGAGGTGCTGGGCACGCATTGCGCTGCTTTTGCAGATTTTCCCATTCTTATCAAGCTGATTGATGCACAGCAATCGCTGTCGGTGCAGGTGCATCCGGACAACGAGTACGCTCTGCGTGTCGAGGGCGAATACGGCAAGACCGAGATGTGGTACGTGGTGGACTGCGAGCCGGGCGCTACGCTGGTGTACGGCTTCAAGCAACCCATCAGCAAAGAGGAATTTTCCGCACGCATTGCCGATAATACCTTGATGGAAGTCGTCAATTCCGTTCCGGTACAAAAAGGGGATTGCTTTTTCATCGAAGCCGGTACGTTGCACGCTATCGGCGCTGGTTTGCTGATCGCCGAGATCCAGCAGAACTCCAACAGCACCTATCGCGTGTACGATTTCGGTCGCGTGGGTGCGGACGGCAAACCGCGTGAGCTGCACGTAGAGAAGGCAAAGGACGTCACGCGTCTGGAGCGTCCCACCCGTCCTACCCGCCCGCAGGGTGAGCCGGTACAGCATAAGGGCTACGTGTCCACGTTACTCGGTAGCTGTGAATATTTCACCTCCTCTCGCATCGAGCTGGACGGTGTCGCTTCGTTTGAGGTGGATGACACCTCCTTCCATTCGCTGATGTCGCTGGACGGTACCGCCACGCTTACCAGTCCACACGGTGACGTCGTTATCGAAAAAGGGGACAGCGTGTTCCTGCAGGCCGGTTATGGTGACTATACGCTGACCGGAAGCGCTACGCTGATACATACGACCGTATAAAGTAAAACCGCGGTCTCCGAAAGGAGATCGCGGTTTCTTGTTTGTGTTTCTTAGAAGTTGTACAGACCGGCGTCGCACAATGCTTTAATTGCTTTTACAACCGGCTCTTTATCTTCCTTGTAGGTCACGCCGTACCACTTGTCTTCGGTGGTCAGCGCTACAACCTTTTTCTTGTCGGCCTTGATGAGATCATCCACCAGGAACGGCAACAGATATTCGCCCTTTTCGCTGTTGATGTTCTTCTCCAGGAACGCTGTAAAGCCTTCCTCCAGATGGGTGAAGATATCCGGCGTGAAGCCCCACATGTTCATGGATACCACGGTATCCAGCGAAAGCTGTACCTCACCGTCAGCGGTGGTGGAAAGACCGTTCGGCGCAATCTTGGTATGCTCCGCAATGGCTTTCAGCAAGCCGTTTTCGATCTCGCAGACACCACGCGAAACGGTGCCGTTTTCGGTCACGGTATTGCCCAGACGGTAACCGACCATGCAATAGTTGTTTTCCTCGGTGTTCATGAGGAAATCGTACATGCTCTTGTAAGCAGATGCACCGTAGAAATCGTCGGCGTTAACAACCACGAACGGCTCGTTGACGACGCCCTTGCAGCAGAGGATCGCGTGGCCGGTACCCCACGGCTTCTGACGCGTTTCCGGGCACTCGTAGCCACCCGGCAACATATAGGTTTCCTGGAAAACGTACTCAATATCGATGCCCTGTTTTTCCACGCGGCTACCGACGATGGATTTGAAATCGTCCTCGATCTGCTTTTTGATGATAAACACGACCTTGTCAAAGCCGGCGCGTTTGGCATCGTACACCGAGAAATCCAGCAGGGCCTCTCCGCCCGGACCGATCGGCTCGATTTGTTTGAGACCGCCAAAACGGCTGCCCATGCCGGCGGCCATAACGACCAATGTTGCTTTACCCATAATTCAAACATCTCCTATTACTTGTCATTCAGGGATAACTAGATTATACCACAACCGTTTGGGATTGTCTACCAAAATTCCATATTTTCCGAAAAAAACAACAATCGCGGCAGTATAAAAAAACTCCCGGAGATCTTCCGGGAGTTTTTAGATCAGATCAGTCGCAGCGCCGTCAACCATTGGAATGATTCGCTCGGTAGGGCAAGGAAGGCAAGGTACAGCGCCAGGATGATGGCGGAGGTGATCACCTTTGGTGCGGTCTTTTTGCTCTTGAGTAATACGACGAACAGAGTGCTGGCCACGATGCCGAAGAGCAGCAGCAGCACGTTCTTCGGATCGGCAAAATTGTAGACACTCGCATTCCACGAAAGCACGTCGACCAGCGACAGAATGGTGAAGTTGAAGATGTTGCTTCCCACAATATTGCCAACCGCAATGTTGTAGTTGCGTTTCTTGAACAGCGCAATGGTAGAGGCCAACTCCGGCAGAGAGGTGGCAACGCCCATGAACAGCGCACCGGCAAAGCCCTGGCTGATGCTCAGCTTGACGGCCACGTGCTCGGTCATATACGACACCACAATGCTGAAAGCGATAATGCCTACCGCCACACAGATCAGCCGGAACACGATCTGCTTGACCGTCAGCTTGATGGCATCCGCTTCGCTGTCATCCTCGTTGGTGCCGTCCTCGGCGGCGAGATATTTGATGCTGATACCGTAGAATACCAAAATGAGAATGGAGGTAAGACTGACGTTCCAATCGGGGATGATCCCTAACCACGACAGTGCA
>JAFUPS010000163.1 GCA_017481085.1 Clostridia bacterium
ATTCTAAGGACAAGAACCTGTGGCACCTGTCGCACGAGGGCATGGACCTGGAAGACCCGGCCAACGAGCCGCTGTACAACAAGGAAGGCTTCCTCGAGCTGGGCGTTTCGCCTGAAATGGCGCCGGATACGCCGACCTACGTGACCATCCACTTCGAAAAGGGTATCCCGACGGCGGTGGACGGCGTGGAGATGGACGGCGTTTCGCTCATCGAAAAGCTCAACGAGCTGGGCGGCGCCAACGGCATCGGCCTGCTGGATATCGTGGAAAACCGCCTGGTCGGTATGAAGAGCCGCGGCGTGTACGAAACGCCGGGCGGCGCTATTCTCTACAAGGCGCACAATGTGCTGGAGACCATCACGCTGGATAAGGAATCGGCGCATTTTAAAGATATCGTCGCGCAGAAGATGGCCGATATCGTGTACAACGGTCAGTGGTTCACCCCGCTGCGCGAGGCGATCTGTGCGTTCTCCGACAAGCTGCAGGAGACGGTGACCGGCGACGTAAAACTCAAGCTGTACAAGGGCAACATGATCAACGCCGGCGTGACCTCGCCGTATTCGCTGTATGACGAGCAGACCGCTTCGTTTGGCGAGGACGAGGACTACAACCAGGCGGATTCCGCAGGCTTTATCAATCTGTACGGTCTGCCGATCAAGGTCCGCGCCATGAAACAGAAAAACTGGGAGAAGAAGTAATGAAGCTGTGGGAAGGTCGGTTTTCCAAGGAGATCGACAAGAAAACCAACGATTTCAACTCCTCCATTTCGTTTGACAGCCGTATGGCCGAGGATGACATTGCCGGCAGTCTGGCGCACGTTGCCATGCTGACCGCGCAGGGCATCGTCTCGGCGGAGGACGGCGCGGCGATCACAGACGGTCTGGCCGGGATTTTAGAGGATCTGCGGTCGGGGGCGTTGGTCATTGACCCGAACGCCGAGGATATCCACACCTTTGTGGAGCAGACGCTCACCGCGCGCATCGGCGATGCCGGCAAACGTCTGCACACCGGCCGCAGCCGCAACGATCAGGTCGCGCTGGACGTGCGGTTGTACCTGCGGCACGAGGTCGAGGGCATGCGTGCTATGCTGGTGGAGCTGGTGGGTACGCTGGCCGACCAGGCGGAGAAATACGCCGATACCATCATGCCCGGCTACACCCATATGCAACGGGCACAGCCCATTACCTTTGGGCATCATCTGCTGGCGTATGCCGAGATGCTGCTGCGCGATATCAGCCGCCTGGACGACGCTTTCAAACGCTTAAATGTATCGCCGCTGGGTAGCGGTGCGCTGGCCGGTACGACTTATCCCCTCGACCGCGAAGCGGTGGCCAAAACGCTTGGGATGAACGGCGTGACGCAAAACTCGCTGGACGGCGTTTCCGACCGCGATTTCTGCGTGGAGCTGGCGGCCGCGCTGTCGCTGGTAATGGTGCATCTGTCGCGGTTTTCGGAGGAGATCATTCTGTGGTGCTCGTGGGAGTTCCGCTTTGTGGAGCTGGACGATGCTTTTTCCACCGGCTCATCCATCATGCCGCAGAAGAAAAACCCGGACATTGCGGAGCTGGTGCGTGGCAAATCCGGCCGTGTGTTCGGTGATCTGATGACGTTGCTGACGGTGCTCAAGGGCTTGCCGCTGGCGTATAACAAGGATATGCAGGAGGACAAGGAAGCCATCTTTGATGCCTGCGACACCGTGCGCATGTGCCTGACGGCGTTCACCCCCATGATCGCCACCATGACGGTCAATGCCGAAAATATGCGCCGCGCCGCCGCCGGCGGGTTTATCAACGCCACCGATTGTGCGGATTATCTGGTGTCTAAAGGCTTGCCTTTCCGCGATGCCTACAAGGTGACCGGCACGCTGGTGGCGGAATGCATCCGCCGCGGCGAGACGCTGGAAACGCTGCCGTTGGCCGATTATCTGGCGG
>JAFUPS010000164.1 GCA_017481085.1 Clostridia bacterium
ACGCGCACAGGCTTTCCATCGTTACACCGGCAGCCGCCAACTGCTTGCCTTTCTTCTCATACATGCGCAGCGTATACATATACTGCCGGCGACGATTTCGGATTGCCTCTTCCTTTCGAGCCAGTTTCACCAGCGGTGACTGCTGCAACCGCGCGATTTCCAACTCGACCTGCTCATCCGTAAAACACGATTCAGCCATTGTCCGTCCTCCTTTCTCTTGTGTTGGCACCTCTTCTGTGATATACTGACACAAAAGGAGGTGAAAATATGAATGATTACACGGGAGCCGCTTTTTTGCTGGCAATTGCCGCACCTATAGTTAGCTCGATCATCAATTTAATAACCCAGGAGATTAAACACCATCGGGAATCACGCCTATTACACAAAACAGAAATCATAGAGGATTATGTGAGATACACCGGCGCTTATCTCCGCTATGAGAAAAACGGAAACGAGAACTATGGCGCAGCATACGGAAAAGTTCTTTTGTACGTTCCCAGCGAAATTGCCGAAAAGATCATCGAATTAAACTCCATGATCACTCCCTATATCGAGAAACAAAACCGCGAAAAAGCAGCACAATTGTTCGACGAGATCTGCATACTCTTATCCATGCAGATCAAAAAGAGAAAGCACAAAAGGAAAACCAAAGGATACACCTACGTATAACAAGTAGCAGACGAGAAGCCACAGAGGCCAACAGGTCTCTGGGCTTTTTATTTTCCAAATAACCCAAATTAAAACCGTAAGCACCATACCGCCTATTACACAAAGCAAATAGTACACATCCTTATCCATGTCTTCGCCTCCTTCCTTTTGCATTACACTTAAAGTGTAATCTATGCGCAAAAAATAATATCGTCATATTTCACGCCATAAACTTCCTGGATCGTTTTGATTTGTATTGCATCTGGAAAGGAAACCCCTTTCTCCCAATTGCCGATAGTTTCCCGTGATACACCTATCTTTTTTCCAGCTTGTTCTTGCGACAAACCGGCGTTAGCCCTCGCCCCACGCAACGATACCTTCATCTTATCACCCCCTTGCATTTACGCTTTTAGCGTAATTCAATTCTATCACACGTTTTCCGCTTTGTCAACACCTAAAGCGTAATTTTTTCGGTTTTGTATTGACTTTTTTCCGCTTTTTGTGTATGATGTACTTAGTGAAGGGGGTGCATTCTATGACGGATTTAGGCAATAAGGCTGTTCTTGCAGACAATCTGCAGTATTATATGGACCTACACAACATGAGTAGAAATGAGTTGTGCGCACGACTAAAGTACAAATATTCTACCGTCTCCGAATGGTTGTCTGCGCGAAAATATCCTCGCATAGATAAAATTGAAGAAATGGCCAACCTGTTTGGAATTCAAAAATCCGATCTTATTGAACGTCGCAACAAGCACGCAGAAACCAATTCCTCCCACCTCCCCTCCCCCGTCGTGACGAACAAGGTGGTGGCCTTCCCGGTGATCGGGGAGATCGCCGCCGGCTTTGATAAGATCGGCATGGAGGACTGGACCGGCGATACCATCGAGATCCCGGAGGCGGTATTGCACGGCCACGACCGTTCGGACTTTTTCGTGTTGCGCGTCTCCGGCGACAGCATGTACCCTCACTACCAGGAAGGCGATTACGTACTGGTGTTGAAGCAAGATACCCTCAATTATTCCGGCGAGGTCGGCGCGATCCTGTACGATGACGAGCTCGTCTCGCTCAAAAAGATCGAGTACGTGGAGGGCGAGGATTGGCTGCGGCTGGTGCCGATCAATCCGAATCATCCACCCAAGCGCATAGAGGGCGAAGCGCTGGCGCATTGCCGCATTATCGGCATCCCTCGTCTGCTCATCCGCAAGCTGTAAAAAGAAAAGCCGCCCGAAGGCGGCGTGAGGGGATTCACTTTTAATCTGTAATTCCGTATTGTTGTTTCAAGTCGGAGATAGCCGCATTCTTGGCAGCCTCGCAGTCAGCCAAAGCAGAATCACGAGCCATCTCGCAAATATACGCCTGCTCGTAAATTTGATTCAGGTAGCCTTCCAAGGTATCAATCTGCTTGTTGTACCGGCTACTCACAGAGTTAATCTGCGATCTCACCGAAGAAATCTGTGAATCGTACTGACGCGCAATCGTGTTGGCATAAGAGTTTCCATAGCCGCCGGAGCCGGCCTGTGCCTGCGCAACCGCTGCCGCTTTTGCGCTCTCAAGAGACGATATTTCCCATTCAAGGCTGTCAATCTCGTAATTTCTCTCTGACTCCAAATATGAAATTTGGTCAAGAATATCTCTTTCGTCCGTCGCCAACTGTTCGATATCCGCTTCATAAGAAGAAACAATGGAATCGACATCAGTTTGATAGGAGGCCATCACGCCCTGCACCGCCTGCTCATACTCTTGGCGCAGATTCTTTGTGGTAGTCGTCGGTTTCTTTGTGGTAGTCGTCTTTTTGGTGGTGGTCGTTGGTTTCTTTGTAGTTGTTGTAGTAGTCTGCGTGGTTGTGGAAGTTTGTAGCGTCGTGGTACTGCTTACCGAGGGTACATCCGCTGTCGTCATTTGACAAGCGCTCAAAGACAGTACTATGCATCCCACGATCAATGCAGCAAGTGTTCTTCTCATTTTTCAACATCTCCTTAAAATAAAAAAGTGCGCAGCCGAAGCTACGCACCGAAAAACGCAGGCTTCGATTGCTTGCTACACCAATCGAATAACTTCACAGCATACGAGTACGCATGAAAAAGCCCGCGTTTTTACCTAAGATAAAAATGCGCACTCGTTGCCATGCTTATTCAAATTGGTGTAGCATCATTAGTCTACCACATTGATTTCCAAAAATCAACAAAATTTATTATAGACGATTCGAGGTGAAAAGAATGTCGAAAAAACGCGCCGACGGTTTGATTCAGCGGCAAGTCACCATCCGGGGCAAACGCAAAGTCTTTTACGGCCGGACCGATCGTGAGATCAATCGAAAAATCGCCGCTTATACGGAGGGCATAGAGCGAGGGCGGCTGTTCTCCGAAATCGCAGACGAATGGGAAAACGAGCATTTCCCAACGTTGTCCCCTACCACGCTCAAGGGCTACGGCCCTGCTCTGAAGCGTGCGGTGGAAGAATTCGGCGATCTGCCGGCCAAACAGATCACCCCTAAGCATATCTCGCTCTTTCTACAGCGCTTCGCAGCTCGGGGCTATGCGCTAAAAACGGTGAAGACGCAGCTTCTCGTTATCAATCTGACTATGCAGCACGCTGTATTAAGCGGCGACTGCGATTACAATCCGGCTGCCGCCGTACCAATACCGAAAGGGCTGAAAAAGACGCGGCGTGAACTGCCGACGGTAGATGAGATTCAAAAAGTAAAGGACAGCGTTGACTGCACCTTCGGGTTATTCGCCTTCTTTATTCTGTATACCGGCTGCCGGCGCGGTGAGGCTCTCGCGCTGACCTATGAAGACATCGACCGCGAGAACATGGTGGTCCACGTCACCAAGTCAGTATACTACTCTTCCAACGATCCGAAGATAAAGTCCACAAAGACCGAAGCCGGATGCCGCGACATCATTCTGCTGGACGTGCTGGCAGATAAGCTGCCAAAAAGCCGAAATAAAAAACGCCCCCTGTTTGCAAATGAACAGGGAGAGTATTACCACCACAGCCACTTCCAGCGAATGTGGAAAAAGTATCTGGCCGAGACCGGCATGCAGATCACGCCGCACCAGCTCCGGCACGCTTACGCCACAATTCTTTACGAAGCTGGAATCAAAGACAAAGACGCCCAGGACCTCCTCGGCCATGCCAATATCCAAACGACGCGAGATATTTATACGCACATTACCAACAACCGCCGCGCCGAAACCGCCGCCTTACTAAACGCCGCCACCAAGCGGTGATATTTTTACTGACTTTTTACTGACTTTTTACTGACTAAATACCGCTAAATTATGCTATAATATGCTATAATATGCTATGCAGTAAGTAAAGAAAAACCGCACCATTAAGCCAAAAACAGCTCAACAATGCGGTTTCTCAATGTGGTCCGAGTAGCGGGACTTGAACCCACGGCCTCTTGACCCCCAGTCAAGCGCGCTACCAACTGCGCCATACCCGGATACATCCGCTATTCTACCACACCTTACGGCAGATTGCAAGCGGATTTTTCGTTTTATTCAGATTTATTTGGAAATATTGCCCGTTTGCACCGGCTCGCAAAACGCAGCGCCCTTCCGCGAAACCGGATCCACGCCCGATGCGCCGGCGATACCGCACAAATAAACCGGCGGTACAACGCGTATCCTCGGTTATCCGGTGCGATCCATTTTTCGCCGCGATAAAAGCCGTCCAGATACCCAAACACGCGATCCTTCGGTACGGTTTCCACTACGCCGCAGTTATCCCCCACGATGAGATAGTGATCCTCTTTCACGTGAATGACGCGGTGCAGCACGTAAGTACCCGATTTCGGCAGCCGGTACAGTGCCACGTCGCCACGTTGCAGGTCACCGGTCACCGGACGAATGATAACGGTATCGCGGCGGTCACGCAACATCGGCCACATACTGTAGCCGACCGTGGTGGACATATACGCACCGCTTTGCTGCAGCTCCTGCTCAATGCCGCCCTCAATCATCCAGCATACCCTCTGCGCGGATGGTGGCGACAAACTTCGCTACGTCCGCCGTAGCCAGCTCACGACTCACATCGTATTCCGCGAGCAACGCATCCACCAGCTCCGCCTCAGTGCGATCACCCGACGCGAGCAGGTCCCACAAGAACGCACCGGTCTCGTTCAGCCGAATGATACCGGAAAACTGCTTAGACGCCTCGCCCACGGCGACGACCACTTCCTGCGTGCCGAGTTTACGGCGCATAAAGCCTGCTTTGGTTTTCATATCGTTATCTCCTTTATCGGATCTCGTTGGTATCGTATACCGCGCGGCTGCCACCGACGAATTTCGGACGCGTGCGCGCACACACCAGATTGGCTTCCCCAACCCTCTTAACCGACGTACGCACCGGCACCGCCACACGACGTAAATGCATGCCGATCAGCGTATCGCCAATATCCATGCCAAGCTCGGCCCGCACTTCCTCGACCACGACCGGGTCGGCAAAGTGGGACCAACAGGTCACCGCCCAGCTACCGCCGGCATGCGGTTGTGGCAAGACACTGACGATCTCGTATCCACGGGCCTTGGCGACTTCACGCTCCACGACCACGCAACGGTTCAAATGCTCGCAGCATTGCGCTGCCAGCTGCAACCCGTGCGCCGCCGCAATCTCCGACAATCCGGCATATACCGCCTCGGCGGCCTCCAGGCTGCTG